>DASRMY010000200.1:0-4049 GCA_035647695.1 Treponemataceae bacterium
TCCTTGATTCTGAAAAAATAATAGCAAATAACGTACTCTTATATAATGAGCTTACCATAAACCCACCCATCTATCCATTTTCCTTAGAATTAATCGATCTTTTTAAAGGTGATAAGGGGCTAGGTAAAAAACAAGGGGTAGGCTATGCTCGTCGCTATGGTATGGATTGGGCAGCAGGTGCTGGAGCTGAATTACTTGCTTGTATGGATGCTGACACCCTTGTTAGTACAGATTATGCACGAGAGCTTTTTCGTTTTTTAACGTATCCAGATGATTTTTCAAATTCCTTTTTTTCGCTCTGTCAATTTTCGCATCAAAAAATTGCAAAAGATTATATTACTCTATCAAATAGAGAATATGTTAAAAACAATGTACAAAATGCTATAGATTCGTACGAACACTACATAAAAGAGCATTCAACTCAATTAAAAAAAACAGGGACGCCTTACTGGCCTTATGCTTTGGGGCCTACTATTGTGTGCAGGGTGAAAGCGTATGTTGGTGTAGGGGGAATGCCTAAAAGACTGGCTGGTGAAGATTTTTATTTTTTACAGGCGCTTATAAAGTATTCTTTGCAAAAAGGCTGTAAATTTATAACAATGCTCAATACCTGTGTGTATCCAGAGTCACGCTTATCGGATAGAGTTCCATTTGGAACAGGTCCAGCGCTAAAAACGGCTCTACTAGAAAAAAAAATACCGTCTGTGTATTTAAAAGATATCTATGATTCTATTAGTGGTTTTATTAGTGTGGTGAAAAATGAAATATATTCTGAAAAATCAATGAGTAGTGAAAATATACTGTCGCGTATGCCACATAAATGTACGTTTTTTTTAGAGCAAGAAAAGTTTGCAAAAATTTGGCACAAGCTTACAATTGAAAATAAAAAAAGTCCTAAAAAAATGGAAACGGCTTTTCATGTGTGGTTTGATGGATTAAAAATTATTCGTCTTATCCATTATTTAGAATAATTAGGCAATAGCCACTTTTGCGTCACATTTTTTTATTTTTGTAATATATCCAGTGCGAATACAGCTTTCAAAAAGAATTTTGCTTATAAAATCGGTAATAATTTCATTGTAACCGTCACGGTCTCTTACAATTCGCACAACATAGCCTTCGTCAATTTCTTTTGTAACTGTCATATAATCATTTGAATTTTTATGTGATTTTAATGCATAATATTCCATATCTTGTCCTCCAACGTATTGCTTTGTTTTGTAGCAGTGCATTCTATTATATTTTCGGAACTTTGAGCTTGGACATTAGCTTTTTTCACCTATCTAAAACTGTATGCAAAATTGTATTCAATTCTAATAAATGATTTTGCCGATACAACTAACAAATGCTATGCAAGTTGCATTAAATATATAGCCTAAAAAGTTCTATTTTGTTATACTATTTTTATGAATAATAAAGTAACATTACTTAACTATATGGCAATTTTTTTTACCATCCTTTTTTCTGTTTTACAAATATCATTTAAGGTAGATATTTCGATAATAGCTTTTTTGCTTTCAGTTATATATACAGGTGCTGTGCTATTTGTTTCTCTAGTACTTGTAAAAAAACAAAGTTCTTTATCAGGTCTTCGTGCGATGTCAAAATTGTACGAATATGCTCCATTTGTATATCTCATTTCTTTTGTATTACGTCGCGCAGGAGATGGAGATACCTCATACGCGTACGATGTCATCTGTGTTTTGTTATGGTTAATAATTCTTGTTTTAGTAATTTTTATACGGTATCAATTACATGAAAAAAGAGTGTTTGATCTAAATCCTGTTTTTGCAGAAAAATATGCGCATATATCTCATGTAAAAAAACCTATGGTTCTACGTGTTATAAAGGAAATAATCAGTTGGGTTGATGCCTTGGTATGGGCAGTATTTGCTGTAGCACTTGTTAATATTTTTGTATTTCAGCTATATGAAATACCTTCCGAATCAATGGTTCCTGAGTTTTTAATTAAAGATCGTGTTGCTGTTATAAAACTTGCCGATGCTCCAAAGTTTCCTCTTACAGATATAGGTATACCACGCATTAGAGATTACAAGCGCGGTGATATTGTTGTTTTTAGCAACCCACATTATACACAAGATAGAAAATCACAATTACAAAAACTTACATCTCAACTGGTCTATATGTTTACTATAATGCAAGTAAACTTAAATGTTGATGAATATGGACAGCAAAAAGCTGACCCCCTTGTAAAGCGTGTTTGTGGTGTTTCTGGTGAACAACTTGTTATGGTAGATGGAATCCTTTATGGACGAACAAAAGAAACTAATGCTTTTAAACGTATAGGAGAAGACCAAAAATGGGCCGAGTGGAATTTGGCAGGCTTACCTGCAGCTACGCGTGAAAAGGTAGTGAGTATTCGCATGTCACATGATGAATATAGTCTTATGCTCGATATTGAACAAACAAGACGAGACTTAGACATTGACCTACTAGCTAAAGATTGTGTAGATCTTGTACAAAAATTTGCACACGCAAAAAAAAGAATTACAGGATCTGCTGATACGAGTTTGCTTTCTGGTTCTGTTAAAAATATACATGCACCAGAATTGTTTTCTGGTAGTGATTTATATATTTATAATTTTTTTAATAGCTTTGATTCAATTACGCGAAAACTATTGTCGGTTGAAGGAGGAGAAAGTTGGTTCGCTGCCTTTATGACAGACTGGATTTTTAACACTGATAAAACAGAAAGTCGCGATTATTATACAGAGGCTATGTTTCGTATGAACCTCATGGCAAAACGTATATTTGGTCGACTAGCGGTCGAATATGCTGAAGCTACTGCTAATAATGTAGGATTTTTTAATAATAGAACCCTACAAACAGAACTTGAAAATGCACAAAATATTGTTTGGTATATAGTTTCCTTTAATGACTTGAGAAACATGCCGCTTTTTCCTACAAATACCGCAGGTGGAGATCCTCAGTATATACCAAACAAATCATATTTTTTGATGGGCGATAACCGATTTAATTCCTTAGATATGAGGCATTCTTACAAGTATACAATGAGGGCTATTAGTGATATAGATTACTATTCTTTACGATATAACTCTAACATGGAACCTCAATATGTTGATGATTCTCTTATATTAGGCACAACAAGCTTGCGTATTTTCCCCTTTACTCGATTTGGTGTTCCTGGTTTAACAGCTGAAAAGTCAAACTAGCTAGTGTGCTTCAGGCTCTACCCATAGTAGGATTTCTTTTTTAGCGGCTGTAACAGATTTTGAATTTGGAATCCAGTCGTATGTTTTTTGTAGTCTTTCTGCTATTTCAAAGCCCCTTGTTTTAGGGGTAGCCTGCTCAAAAGCTTCTTTTAAATCTTTTTGAAACTGCTTACTATCAATTTCTATAATTTTGTCGCTTTCAGTATGTGTTGATATTATTTGCCAATATTTTGTAGCTGAATAGTGCAAACTAAGTATTTCTATTCGATGATTAACCTCATAATGATAATCGCCCGTACAAGAAAGGTGGTAGTATGTAGCTTTATACACAGCAGAGTCACCGATTTCTGCTGTATAGATGGTTTTATCAGCATCACTTATTTGTTTTTGAGTATCAGGTTCTTGTATGCTTGATATAGTAAGGTTTGATATTCCAAAAACAATGTTTCCTATAGGATTAGCTGTGTGCAACCATTGTTGCGGAGTAAAAAAAGGGGGGATACGTTCATATGCTTGACGCATTTTTTGTGTAGCATAGACAGACGTTACTGTTTTAGAAAAAGTACCTATTGCTGCTTTTGTCCCTAAGCGTTCAATTTGTTCAGCATTTATAGTATTAATGCCCTCATACAAGGTTTCTACGACTTCTAAAGCACTCATGCCTTGTGTTGTTATTTTTTCATGATTTCTTTTTCCTAAAGAAAAGACAATGGCAATTATAAAAACAAAAGAGACTGCAGTGATACCAATTGCTGTTGTGTGTGTTCTAAAAAAACGTGTTCGTCTAATCCGTCTATTTTGTTTAGAAATAAAATTGTTACGTATATCAGTATTATTTTCTGTTAAACCTGATTG
>DASRMY010000201.1:0-2036 GCA_035647695.1 Treponemataceae bacterium
GCCTTGATTAATTCGACTTTTATATATATAGTTTACTTGTCTTTTCGAAACGAAAAAACATATATGCTTAAAATGTAATTGTTATTTGGAGAATTATAATGGGTACTATAGGAATTATCCTTCTTGTTGTTTTTGTCATAGCTAGTTTGTTATTAATTGGTATTGTGCTTATTCAAAGCGAAGAAGGTGGCGGAATGGGTGGTCTTTTAGGAGGTGGTGGTACATCGACTTTTGGATCCCGCTCCCAGACTGTTATTACTAAGACAACGTATGTCTTGGTAACTCTTTTTTTTGTGTTGAGTTTTACACTTGCATTTATCAATAAAACGCCTAGTGTTAGTAATTTGGAAGCTGCTGTGCAGCAAGTAAGTGCCACAGCTACTGAAGATTCTCAAAGCTGGATAGATGCAGACGAAGGTGTGCAAGAGATTGCACCTGTCGAAGCAAAGCCAGCGGAAGTTGCATCTGATAACCTAGAGGATTTAGCTCAACAAAGCAATGATTAGTTTGTTGGCGTCCTTTTTAGTATGTGTTTGTTTTTAATTAGGAGCTGTGATGATTCTTAGACATGTTTTTACTCCTGGAATGATTAATATTAATTTATTAAGTGAGGATAAGGACGAAGTTTTTGAAGAAATGATCGAAGAGTTTGTGGCTTTTCAGCCTGAACTAGACCGGTCTGAGCTTTTAGAGTCTATTCAAGAGCGTGAAGATAAAATGAGCACTGGTATTATACCTGGTATAGCAGTACCGCATGGAAAAACAGCATCTATTAGTGGTATCAAGGGTGCTATAGGTTTGTCGGCAGATGGAATTGATTATGATTCACTAGATCAAAAACCAGTGCATGCAGTGTTTATGCTTATCTCTTCACCTGAAAACAATGAAGATCACCTGCAAGTGTTAAAAGTGCTTGCACAAATTCTTGAGGATCGTTCCTTTTATCGCACTCTTATGGCTGCAAAAACGCCCGAAGAGGTCTGTGATATAATTTATTCTTTTGAAGAACAGTATACAATGCCTTTTTAGTTTTTGAAAGTAGTCGTCTAGATAACAGTGTTATATTAGGAAAAGTTTTTGGCTGTAAAAGGATGGGTGGTGGATACATGGAATTTGACATAATTGGTTATTTAGTAGGTGTTGAAGAAAAAGCTTCTACGTTGCTTGATGATGCAAAAAAAGAAGCACGTCATAGACTAGATATGGCAAGAGTAAGTGCTGATAATCAATATAAAACTGAATATGAAAAAATAATACTCCAACTCGAAAAAGACTATAATTTAAAAAAAAACCAATTGTTAGATTCTCATAAAAACGAGTTACAAGAATACAGAGAAGAAATAGAAAGTCATAAAAAAGACATAGATGGTTTTTATCAATTGCTTGATGATTTATTGTTAAAGGTAAAATAATGATGGACCATTCGGCTGCCTCTGCTTATGTATACGCCAAAGCAAGTGGTATGAAAGCAGATTCATTTGTAGGTAGAAAAGCCCAGGAACTTTTTAATGCTCGTAATTTAGAAGATTTATGGAATTTATGCTTTGATGAAAAGGTGCCTCTTATACCTGAGGTTATGCTAGCAAAGAAAATTCAAAAAACGGCAGAAGATCGGTTTGTTTCTGATTACAAAATGTTAATAGATTGTTATGAAAAGCCTTATGGTATTTTAATACAACTTCTTCGGTTTTATGAATATCGCAACATTAAAGATATTGGTGCTGCTCTTTGTTCTGGTGCAACGCAAATGCCTGATATTATCGATATCGGTACGTTTTCTATGTTAGACTATTCTGCATGGCCAGATATAGCTAAAATAACAAAGGATTCTCCTATCGCATGGTATGATAGGGTTCCTTCTTGGAATGATCAAAAAGACTTTGATTGTCGCCTTGATATACAATATATAAAAGGTTTGTGGAAAGCTGTGCAAGAACTGCCGCGTTCAGAAAAAAAATATACAGCAGATTTTATACAAGAGTATATTGTATTAGAAAACTGCGTATGGGCCGTGCGACTACGCGTTTATTATAATA
>DASRMY010000202.1:0-2219 GCA_035647695.1 Treponemataceae bacterium
CCTTATATTTTTGAAAAATTGTATTATAATTTTAATCTTTAGTGTTATTAATTAATGTCTGTAATGACACACACCATATACAAACCGTTATAAACAATTACTATTGTTTGTGTCTCACTTGATGATTTACCATAATTTTTAAACGATTTAGTAGTGTTCGTTTAATTCTACCAAATTCATTAACCATATATTTATCTTCTGGTTCATTCATATTACCAGTCGCTTCCATATCTGTTTGGTCAAAAAACATTGATACCGCTTCAATTATTTCCTCTTTCGTCAATAATTCTAAATCGTTTAAAAATTTTTGACATTCTTCATTTCTAATATATGTTCGTTCCATAATCCGTAACTGTTTATAACAAGGTATATGTGAAATACCTCATAAAGTTTCAACTAATTATTTAAGTTTGTGGTAAGGTACTTCACATATACCCGATACGTTCATAATCTATTTATTTTAAACATTCGTAAATACTACGTTAGCTTCAAGTTTTGACTATTCAGGTTCTTTATCATCCAAGTCGCTACTCCCACACACGGGGCAGTAGCAATCTCCATAATCGCCTGTGTCGGCAATCTGTCCACCACCGTCTAATAGTTCTGAACTGCCCCACCAACCGCACTTATCACACTCTGCGGTATAAAAGTTGCTTTCGGGAGGGCAAAACCTAAAGCTAACAGGGGCTATACGCAAATTTTTTACTAACCTGTCAAGGCATTCAATCTTGTTTACAATTTCCCAGCTAAACTCTAAGTTTAGTTTTTCTTTGAGCATTTGTTTAATGCTTTCTACTTCTTTAATATCATTTTCTGTTATCATAATTTATCGTTTTTAAACCGTAAAAACCAGACGCACAGCCCCGAACCGTTATGTGCAATTTAAAGAGCATCAAACTCATTAATTAAATCACTTGGAATGAGTGCGTAAAAAGCGCACATATTTAATTGTTTTGCAACTTCTGGTTTTAAATTTTCAATAATACCTTTATCTTTACACCATTCAATCTGATTAAATGTCATTTTATTAAGCATTACCATTCTTGAACATTTAGAAAAATCCCAACTACTTGTATCTACTGTTTTTAAAGACATGCATCCGTTAAATTCCATAACAAAACTGCACACAACACTGTATAAAATCAAGTGGGGTTATGTGTTAATTTTAACCACTTAGCCTCTTTCTTTACTTTCTGCAAGTCGGAATGTGTTAGGCTTTCAATCCCCACCTACTTTTATACTTTTTCCGTTAGCGGTAATTCTTTTCAAACTCCGCTACACTGAGTTCCTTCTTTTTGATGCTTATCCACATCTGCAACACTTCTTCAAATTCATCTAATGTTATATCAGTAGCTGCCATCATTTCAGCTTTTATCCACTCATAAACATCAATCTTAGAACTACCGCTAATAACAGATAAACTCAACTGCTTTCTGTATTGGTCAACGATAGTTAGTGCTTCTTTATATTGTTCTTCTGTAATCATAATTTTTTTGTTTTTAATTCGCAACTGTGTTTATCCGCAACCGTTAGCAAACATTTTAAAGCCATCGCCCTGTAAGAATCTCTGCGTCTCCCATTTCATAATCTGCCTGTTCGGGTTCTCTGGTTTCACCCCAGGTTTCTTTTTCGGCATCCCACCCGCATTTTGAGCAGGATTGATATTCATAATCAATTTCATCGTATGAACGTCCGCACTTTGAACAATCATGATATGCGGATTCATCATCATCAAAATAATCGTCTTCAAAATTTTCCATACATTTCTTATTGTCAGCTTACAAACGCTCGATTGGTCGCCACTCTGTAACTTCAATTATTTGTCCGCTTGGATACATTTTCCAATCCTTAGTAATTGTATCATAATATGCAGATACTTCATCGGCTAAATCTTCGCATTTTGATATTACTACTTTTGATAATCCATTAGCTTCGCCCTCTGCATTTGGAAGTTCATCTTCAATTTTTATAAAATGATTTGCCCAGAGTACACCTCTAAAAAAACCATTTTTACCAGCCATTGAAAGGCTTTCTAATCTGTTTTGTGCTTGTTCAATTGTTTCCATAATAATGTGTTTGTGGAGTTGTTATGTGGCGTTAAAGCGTGCAAGCTCCTTGTCCACAATCCTAAGTTCAGCTTCAAAGTAATTAACATTATAAGCTACTCTATCAGGCGTAGAGTTGTATATGTTATTTTTCCATGCAGAAATAGCACCTAA
>DASRMY010000203.1:0-4614 GCA_035647695.1 Treponemataceae bacterium
TATTTATAATTATTGCGATCCCCTTGCTTCTATTGTCTTTTTTTATTGGGCTCGTTTTTGTGAAACGTGCACTAAGGCCGGTTAAAAATATGACAAAGACAGCTCAAAAAATTAGTAGTGAAAATTTAAATTTTCGATTAATAACAAACGAAAGCGGCGATGAGCTTGATAATCTAGCTAAAACGTTTAATGAACTCTTTTTTCGACTAGAACGGGATTTTAAAAGAGAACGGCAATTTACAAGTGATGTATCACATGAGTTAAAAACTCCTCTTGCAGTTATTACAGGGCATGCTAATTTATTGCGCAGGTGGGGTAAAAGTGATACCGTGCAGCTTGATAAGTCAATTGAAGCGATAATTATAGAGAGTAAGAGCATACAAAAAATTATCGAAAATCTTTTGCAACTTTCTCGCATTGAAAATGGGCCGTTTATAACATATAAAAAAAATCTTTCTCTAAAAAAATTATTTGAACGGCTTAAAAGGGATTTCGCGGTTTTGGCGAGTGATGCAAATATTGAGATTTGCTTTCCAGCAGGCACTCATGATTATTTTGTCTATGCGGATGAAAGCATGCTTTATGAAATAGTAACTATTTTAATAAATAATAGCGTCAAATATACCTCTGGCTCTGCGCAAATTGTGTTGCGAGCTACAGTAATCAATGAAGTTCGTAAAAATGACTTGTACACAAATAAAAACATACTAAAAGAATCAAACAATGATATTGCAGTGTCTGTTATCGATTATGGCAAAGGAATTGACCCAAAAGCCTTGCCTCATGTTTTTGAACGATTTTATCAATATGATTCAGCACGAACACGAAACAATGTGATTTTTGATGCATCATCTGGAAGTGGATTAGGTCTTTCCATAGCAAAAGCGTTGACCGAGGCTATGGGTTCAAAAGTATTTATCGAGTCTCCTGTAAAAACCTGCGATACAGGTAGTTTTCATCAAGGGACCTGTGTAACAATTATTTTGCCAGCCTCGATTGATTTAAGTACTTTATAAGTGATGTTGCTGCATGTGCACCATCACTGACTGCTTTTGCAATTTGTAAAAAACCACCTGTTGCATCACCTGCAGAATAAATACCAGGAATTGCAGTAGAAAAATCATCATTAACTAATAGAGATCCACTATCTGTCCCTTCTCTGGTTTGTAATCCTAAGTGCGCAGCAAAAGAAGCGGCTCCAGCAGTTCCAAGAGCAACAAAAATACCTTGCACCTGATAAAGTTTGCATGTAGATTCATCACCGTTTTTATTTTTTGGTGCTGTGCAAATACCGCTAACAACTCCTCCGTCTCCTGAGGGAGATGAGCCTCTAATAGACGTAATAGTGTCTTTTATTACCGGAACTTCCGCAGGAAGAAGTTCTTTTACACCTTCCTCTAAGTCTTTCCCATTTGTAAAGAGGCGTATGTCTTTTGTTACATTATATAAATAATTTAGTTCAGTTGCAGCAAAAGTTCCATTGCCTATGACAGCGAGTTGCTTTCCTTTATAGAAAAAACCATCACAAGCAGCACAAAAACTAATTCCCTTGCCTTTGTAGTCTTCGAATCCAGGTATGCGTAATCCTGTTCTTTCTTTACCTGTAGCTATTAGTAAGCTTTGGCCTGTAAATTCAAGTGTTTTTGTCGATGTAGTCTCGTTTTGGCCAGGTTCTGCTGCTATTACTTTAAATTGTTCCTTTGTATCAGAGGATGACGGGTATAATGGTTCAATTACAGTTACTTCTGCTGTGTGTATGCTAACACCAAGTCGCTCGGCTTGAGAAACACCACGCTCAGCAAGTTCTAAGCCAGTCAATGATTTTTCAAGCCCATAATAATTATCAATTGAATGAGCTTTTTCAAGAGAGCCAAAGTCTTTTCCAATAACAATAACGGATTTCTTTGCTCGTGCAAGATAAATAGCTGCTGAAATGCCAGCTGGACCTTTGCCTATAATAATAACATCTGCTTTTTTCATAACAAGCTCCTTGGTTACATATTGTTTTAAGTGTTTATACATAGTATAACAACTTAAAATAATCTATTATGGAACTTTATCACAAATTATGATAGCTTGATATTTAATGAGTTCAGATAATACAAAAATGCATACAATTTTAAAAAATCGTTTTGGGCATAAAACGTTTAGACCTGGGCAAGCTGATATAATTTCATCGATATTAGCAGGACACGATACTTTAGCTGTTTTACCTACGGGAGGTGGAAAGTCTCTTTGTTATCAATTACCAGCGCTGATGTTTAAAGGTTTGACTATTGTAGTTTCACCACTCATTGCTCTTATGCAAGATCAAGTTGACTCTTTAAATAAATCTGGTATAGAGGCTTTGCTATTAAATTCTGCGTTAGATTGGGATACCTATTGTGAAAATATGGATTTAGTACGCAACGGAGATGTAAAGCTTTTGTTTTGTGCACCAGAAACTTTGAGTACGGGACGAATGCAAAGTCTTTTATCCGATGTTTGTGTATCATGTCTTGCAATAGATGAGGCGCATTGTATTTCTGAATGGGGACACGATTTTAGACCAGATTATAATACGCTTTTAGAAATACGTAATTTGTTTCCTAAGGCGGTTTGTCTTGCACTTACGGCTACTGCAACTGCTCAGGTTCGAAAAGATATAAGGCTTTCACTTGGTTTTAAGGATCGTAAAGAATTTGTTGGGTCTTTTAATAGAGATAATATTTTTCTTGACGTTACTCCTAAATGGCGAAAAAAAGAGGGAGGGGCTGAACTACAAGTTGCTAACTTTTTAGATGAGCACGTAAACGAATCTGGTATTATTTATTGTTTTTCACGAAAACAAGTAGATGAGCTTACCGCATCGCTTAAAAAACGACGTTTTTCAGTTGTACCCTATCATGCGGGATTAACGAGCGAAAAAAGAGAAAAAAATCAGCAGAAATTCTTAAGGGGTTCAGTTGATATTATTATTGCAACGGTTGCCTTTGGAATGGGTATACATAAAAGTGATGTTCGCTTTGTAATTCATTATGATTTACCCAAAAGTTTAGAGCAGTATTATCAAGAAATAGGTCGAGCTGGACGAGACGGCAAACCTTCGCATGCATTACTCCTCTATACCTACGCAGATACGAGAAAAATTAAATTTTTTATAGAAGAAAAAACCGGAGCAGAATATGATTCTGCTCTAGAACAACTTCGAGCAATGGTGAATTATTGTGAAAGTTCTGGATGCCGTAGAAAACTATTGTTAGAGCATTTTGGAGAAGTCTATAAACTAGAGGAAGCACAGACAGATACAAGTAAAGAAAGCAAAATGACTGGGTGTCGTAGTTGTGATATTTGTATTAGTGGCAAAAGCGTCGACGTTGATGTTACCATACCTGTGCAAAAACTGCTTTCTTGTGTTATACGTACCGAAGAGCGATATGGTGCAAGTTACGTAATAGATGTTTTGCTTGGTTCCCGTCAAAAAAGAATTCTTGATAATCATCATAATACATTAAGTACTTGGGGTATAGGTAAAGACTATGCAAAGAACGATTGGTTTCAACTTGTGCACCTTTTGCTTGATGCTGGTTTTTTACGTAAAAGCTCTGATTATAATGTGCTTTCACTTACCCAGGATGCAAGGGATACTCTTACAGAACGAGCGCTCGTTATGTTACCATTTGTTCCTAGCGGTAAAAGTGGCGGTCTTACATAACATTTAAATTAAATCGTTTCTGTATAATCCCTGCAAACTAATATCATTTGTTACTATAACAAATGAATTGGGATCAATTCTTTTGACGCCACGTTTAAGGGTGGGTAATTGATATTTTGATGCGACAGACATGTAAATGTTTGTATCTGTTCCTGTATAAGAACCTTTAGCAGACCACTCAGTTGTTCCTCTTCCCATGGTGTTAAGAATGAAGGATGGAATTTCTTTTGATTTTGAAATAATTAATACTTTTGTTTTTCTGTTTTGATAATGAACTTTATCCATTACAAAGATTGACAAAGTGGAAAACAGTATAGAATATACGGTTGTTTCAAAATTAAAAAATATAAAACAAAACGCAAAAACAACTGCGTTAATAGCTAATGCGATTTTTCCAACAGTATAATTGGGGTTTTTGTGTATGAGGTACATACCAATAATATCAGAGCCGCCTCCACTACTTCCTGCACGTAATACAAGACCACAACCAAATCCGCACACAAAACCACCCATGAGAACGGCTGTTAGTGGGTCACGTAATAGAGATATTGTAGGGATAGGCACTGCTACAAAAACTGCAGTTTGAATTACCACAGATACGAAAGTCTTTGTTACAAATCTACGATTAAGTGTTTTATGAGTGATAAGTATCAGAGGAATATTAAGAAAAAACATTACCAATCCTAAAATGTCTGTTTCAAAGCCTGTGGTCCTTTTAACAATTGTCATTATTACTTGTGCAACACCTAGAAACCCGCCGCTATACCCATTGAGTGGACGAATAAATATATTAAAAGCAGCAGCATAAATTATACTACCAATAACAGCCAAAAAATATTGTTTTAAAAGCAGTTTTTTACTTATTTTTATGTTATGTGTCATCTATTTCTCTCCCCAGTATAAGCACTACTGTATTAAAT
>DASRMY010000204.1:0-3225 GCA_035647695.1 Treponemataceae bacterium
ATCATATTATGTAAAAAATATAGATTATGATAGCTCGCCAACATACTTGATAAAATTTCATTGTTTTTAAAAAGATGACGTAAATATGCTCTGCTATACTCTGTGCACACCTTGCAATGACACTCTGAATCTACTGGAGAAAAATCTCGTTCGTACTGGGCTCGTTTAATAGAAATAGGCCCATCTTTTGTAAAATAGGAACCATTGCGGGCATTACGAGTCGGTAAAACACAATCAAACATATCAACCCCATTTTCTATTGCTTCTAAAATATAATCAGGTGTCCCAATTCCCATTACATAAAGAGGTTTATCTCTAGGAATAAGAGGTGCGGTAAATTCTAAAAACTCAGAATATACATCATGAGGCTCACCTACAGACAACCCTCCAATAGCAATTCCTGGAGTATCTAGTTCAGCAACAAAACCTGCACTTTTTTTGCGTAAATCTTTATCAAATGCACCTTGGACAATTGCAAACAAATTACCCTCATAGCCATTATCTCGTTTTATTAACCATTCTTTTTTTGCTCGAATTGCCCAGTCGCTTGTAATATCTAATGCTTTTATAGCTTCCTTGCGCTCAGTATTCCAGCCACTACAAACATCTAATTGCATTTGAATATCACTATTAAATTGCGTTTGCAAATGAACAACTTTTTCAGGGGTAAGCAGGTGTTTTGAGCCATCTATATGACTTTGAAACTGAACACCTTCGTTTGTAATTTTTCGTAATTGTGAAAGAGAAAATACTTGAAAGCCACCAGAATCTGTTAAAAAGTTTTTCTTATACTGAGAAAAACCATGCAATCCCCCAGCTTCTTTAACAATATCTGCTCCTGGACGCAAATAAAGATGATAGGTATTCGCTAAAATAATTTCAAACCCTATTTCATTTAGCTCATCTTTTGTTAGTCCTTTTACAGTAGCCGATGTACCAACTGGCATAAAAACAGGTGTTTGCACATCACCATGAGGTAAGTGCATAACACCTGTTCTTGCACGACTTCCACTGTCTTTATGGTGTTCTACAAAAATTTTACTAATCATAACAATCCTTAAAATATAAATATAGTCTGCTACGTACGGGCAAAAAATAATAAACCAATACTTAAAAAAACAAAAAAAATCACAGAAAACCATGCACCTACAAGTGGGCTAACATATCCAAAACGTGCAAGCCACATAAAAACCATTTGCAGAACATAAAAAATAACAGTCGATGAAACACACATAATAATGCTTACTAAAAGCACATTTTTACGTGATTTACCTGTTAATCCAATTGAGAAAAAAACCACAATAAAAATAACAAACGGAAAGGAATATTTTGCATAATACTGCGATAAAGCCTCCGTATAGGGCAATCCTGTACGGAGTAACTTGTCAACATATTTTCGTGCTTCTTTTGCTGTTACTTCAGTAACATTTACTGTTACATTTTGAAACGTCTCTGGCGATTCAAAGCTTATAAAATTTGTTTTTTCTTGAATTACAATATCATCACCATCTGCCAAATACGTAGTTGGGTTGGAAAAAAACCAACGATCCTCTTTCCATTCTGCAGATGGTGCATAAACAATTTGGTTTAAACTTGCATCATCGTTTCGAAGAACAATATACAATCTCGAGAGGCGCTTTTTTTTATCGTTATACGAATCTGCCTTGTAAACAATACGTCCCCCATCTGCTTGAATAACTACCCTACTATTATCATAACTTTGAATTTTATTTAATACAGTATTTTGCAAGTCTACTTTTTGACCATAATAGGGTATTACAATTTTATCTTGAAAATGAAAAAAACTTATGCTTACTAAAAATGAAAATACTAGCAACGGTAGTGTAAACTTAAAAAGAGAAACTCCTGAAGCAAAGATAACAGTTAGCTCACTTTTGGCATACAACATACTAAGTGTAAAAGCTACCGCAAAAAGCATAGAAAGTGGAACTGCCCAAGCTATTGTTTGAGGAATATATAAAAGACAAATTTTAGCTACTGTACTTACTGCGACTTGATGATTTAAATAATTAGATATATTTATAAGCAAATCAATTAAAACCAATAAAAAAGAGAAAAAAAACATTGCCCCTAAAAAAACTGGCATAAACCTACGCAATAAATAGTTATACAATTTCATTTTTTTAACAACCGTATAAAAAGAACACACGACATGCCTAAAACCATCACATTAGGGAGCCAAACAGCCCAAAACCCATTAAATCCATTGCGATATCCAGAAGTTTGCCCAAGCATAAATACTGCCCAATACAAGACAGAAATTACTATACCTAAAATGAGCCCAATTGTTTGGCCATTATGTTTTCCAAAGCTCACCGCTAAAGGCATAGCTAAAAAAGCAAAAAACAATGATCCAAACGGAAGCGCAAATTTTTTGTAAAACTCAAGCACATGATAATTCAAAATAATTGAATCTTTCGCATCTGTATCTTCTTTCATTATAGCAATCTTATTTTGCAAATCATAAGCAGTCATCTCATTGGGCTGTGTTCCTCTTTCATAGTTTGGAAAACTTGATTCAAAAATATTCATATCACAATCTTCAGAACGCAAAAAATCATAACTGTCTGGTTTTGCATTTTGAAAAAGAATAACCTGTGGAGAGTTCATTTTAAGTTGCATAATAACAGCTGTATCAGCAGGAGCGCTTATGGACGAAGCTCCAGCAACAATAATACGCTGATTGCCTTTAGAATCTTGGTCAAACAAAAGTAAATCTGATACATCCTGCTTTTGAACAGCACCAATAACTAGGACAGAGTCCTTTGTTCTTTTTATAGAATAAGGTTCTAATAATACTGCAGGATTTGACACAGATATTTGAGACATGCTTTGACGATATTTTATTGTTCCAAGCGGTAATAAATAATCATTAATAAAAAACGAAAAAAACGAAATTAAAAAACCTAAGACAATTACTGGCAAAAGAATTGTTATATAAGAATGTCCAGAAGCCCTTAAAATGAGTATCTCATTGTCACTAACCATACGGCCAAGACACATAAGAAAACCAACCAATGTAGCAAAAGGAGCCGACTGAGCTATTATAAAAGGCAGAGAATATGAAATAAGACGCATAACATCAAAAAGCGGCACCCTTTTTTTTAGCAAGGTTTCTGCAGTAAGTAATATTTGATTAATAAAAAAAATTAAAAAGAAAAACATAAAGCATAAAAGAAAATATATACATAATTCTTTTAAAAG
>DASRMY010000205.1:0-3264 GCA_035647695.1 Treponemataceae bacterium
TCTTTTTATGAAAAGCTTTCAGTGATAAAAGGAAAATATAATGATAGTAATGAAATTTGGCGGATCATCCGTAGCAAGTGCTCAATGTATTCAACGTGTTGCTTTAATTATTCAAAAACATGCTAGTAAGAAACCAGTAGTAATTTTATCTGCAATGGGCGATACCACAGACCATTTATTAGAGGCTGCAGACAATGCGGTAAAAGGGAATGTAGATATTTCGAAAATAGAAAACCTGCATTATGAGACAGCTACATCTCTTGGTGTGGCAAAAGAACCTATAGAGGCTTTGTTAGTAGAATTAAAAGCTTTATTAACTGGAATCTCTATGCTCAAAGAGCTTACAAAACGTACAAGAGATTATCTTGTTTCTTTTGGAGAACGATTAAGTGTTCGAATGATGGCTGAATATCTAGTAAAAGAAAAATATCCTGCACAATTTTATGACGCTTGGGATATAGGCTTTATTTCAGATTCTAAGTTTACGAATGCTGAATTGTTAGATGAAGTTTGGGATGCCATACCTGCAGCTTTAAATGATTATAAATGTGGTAAGCAAAAAGAAATTCCTGTTGTAACAGGTTTTATAGCAAAGGATACAAAGGGTCATATAACAACATTAGGACGTGGAGGCAGTGATCTTTCAGCGACTATAGTAGGAGCTGCTATGAAGGCAGAGGAGGTTCAAACATGGAAGGATGTTGATGGTATTCTTACCGCTGATCCTCGTATTGTTACCGATGCTAAAAATGTTCCGATTGTTACCTATGATGAGGCAGCTGAATTAGCATATTTTGGTGCACAAGTTTTACATCCTCGGGCAATGTATCCGGTGAAAAAAACAGGTACTCCTGTTAGAGTTAAAAATTCATATAACATAGAACATCCTGGCTCTCTTATTGTTGCCAAACATTCTATAAAACCTCTGCCTGTTCGTGCTATTAGTATGGTAAAGGATATACAAATAATTGACATTGTATCTACACGCATGCTTGGGTCCTCTGGCTTTCTAGCTCATATTTTCACTGTTTTTCTTAAATGGAAAATTTCTATTGATGTCATTGCTACTTCAGAAGTTTCTGTTTCACTAACCGTTGCTGGTAATGAAGATATACAAGGGTTGTTAAAAGACCTTAACGGAATTGCTACTTGTTCGGTGCAAAAAGATAAGGCAATTGTAACAATTATTTGTGATGCCGCACATTCTAGTGCAATTGTTGGAGAGGGGCTTTTGGCTTTGGCAAAAACAGGAGTAAACCCAGATATTATCTCCCAGGGAGCTTCAAAGGTTAATATTAGTATTGTTTGTGATATGAAAAATGTAAATAATTGTGTAAAAACCTTGCATAAAGCATATTTTAATAAATAAGGGAGAAGGATATATGAAATTAGCATTAGTTGGATATGGAAAAATGGGTCATATAATTGAAGAAACAGCAATTGCTTTGGGACATAAAATTGTAGCAACTATAGATAATTATGCAAAAGATGCCACAGTACAAGTTTCCGCTGCTGCTGAAATTGCAAAGGCAGTACAAGACAGTGAGGCTGAAGGAGTAATTGAATTTACTCATCCTGATGCGGTTGTTAAAAACATACAAGCTCTTATTCCATTGCAAATTCCAATTGTTGTTGGAACAACTGGTTGGTATGATACCTTAGATGATATAGCAGATTTGGTTAAAAAAGAAAATGGAAGTCTTTTTTATTCAGCTAATTATTCTATTGGTGTAAATATGTTTTATCGTATAATAGAACAAGCTTCTAATCTACTGTCCCTATACGACGAATACGATGTTGCCGTATGGGAGGCTCATCATAATCAAAAAGCAGATAGTCCTTCTGGTACAGCGCTTTCTGTTGCACATGCAGTTATGGCTGGAAACCAAAGAAAAAAAGAAATGGTTGTTGATGCGTTTCATGAAAAACCAAAAGCACACCAACTTCACGTATCATCAACTCGTTGTGGTTGTGTGCCTGGAACACATAAAGTCTTTTTTGATTCCCCAGCTGATACTATTGAACTAACACATACAGCACGTAGTCGTGAAGGCTTTGCTATAGGTGCTGTGCGTGCTCTTGTTTGGCTTAAAGCTGGTATTACCGATGGGTTTCTAACACGAGGTGAGCTGTATACGATGAAAGATTTTTTAGGGTAATTAGTTGAAAATTTTGTTTCCCCCTACATATTCTTGTCTTATAATTCTTGGTCCAACAGCTGTTGGTAAAACAGCTGTTGGGGTGTCTCTTGCTGATTACTTTGATGGAGAGGTTTTATCGGCAGATTCACGTCAAGTATACAGAGGTCTTGATATCGGCTCGGGTAAAGATTTAAGTGATTTTGCACTAAAAGCTGAAACAGAAAAGACAAAACTACCTGGCAGAGAATTGCAAAAAGAGCGCTCCATTCCATGGCATTTGATGGATGTTGCCGAATTACCACATGAATATTCTGTGTTTAAGTATCAACAAGATTTTTACCGTGTTTTTGCAGATGTTGTTCTTCGTAAAAAACTGCCAGTTATAATTGGTGGTACAGGAATGTATTTAGATTCTATTATTCGGGGCTATGATTTAGTTGATGTACCTACTAATGAAGAATTACGAAATCAACTTGCAGGTAAATCAATAGAAGAACTTACATGCGTTTTACGTAATGTAAAAGAAAAGTGTGGAGAAAAACTACATAATGACACAGATATTACAGAGCGGCATAGATTATTACGTGCAATTGAAATTGCCACTTTTGAATTATCAGGCAATTCAAAATCCCAAAGGTCTAAAATGCCGCCACGGCCCGATATACGACCTCTTATAATTGGCACCACTTTTCCCCGGCCAATGCTCAGAGCTGGTATTAAAAAGCGTCTGAAGGCACGTTTAAAAGAAGGCATGATTCAAGAAGTGCAAGATATTCATGACGGAAATAAAAAAGCCTCAGATGGTACACCAGTAGCTCCTGTTGCGTGGGATAGGCTTGAGCGTTTGGGGCTAGAATATCGTTTTGTTTCCCAATACTTGCAAGGCCAGTTTGAGAGTTTTGATGAAATGAGTGAACAACTGTATCGTGCCATAGGACAGTTTGCTAAACGTCAAGAAACATGGTATAGAGGTATGATAAAAAAAGGAGTTGTTGTTAATTGGCTTCCCCATGATGGCACCAAGGCAGATTGTGAAGTGCATCGTCGTGTTCTCTATGCCCTTAATCTTATAAAAAGCATCAAATAGTTTTTTCTTATGGTACACTATTATGAAAGATAGTAT
>DASRMY010000206.1:0-2816 GCA_035647695.1 Treponemataceae bacterium
CTTCAGAATCTGTGAGTGAAGGCCATCCTGACAAATTATGTGATCAAATTTCTGATGCAGTTCTCGATGCATGTTTAAAAGAAGACGCAGAAAGCCATGTGGCATGCGAAACCTTTTCATCAACAGCTATGGTTATAATAGGCGGAGAAATTACAACCGATACCTATGTCGATGTGCAACAGTTAGCTAGGGATGTTGCCCGGGAAGTTGGGTATACGGATGCAGAATATGGACTTGACTGCGATTCAATGGCTGTAATGAATATGATTCATTCTCAATCACCAGATATAAGCCAAGGTGTTAGGGGTACTGGTCTTGATGAGTTTAAGGGGCAGCAAGGAGCAGGTGACCAAGGTATGATGTTTGGTTACGCATGTGATGAAACGCCCGAGCTTATGCCAGCGCCAATTATGTATTCTCATAAGCTTCTTAAAAAGGCTACAGAGCTTCGTAAAACAGGTGCCATAAAATGGCTGCGTCCTGACTCTAAAAGCCAAGTGACCGTTGCCTACGAAGGTTACAAGCCGGTTGGTATAGATACGGTGGTTGTATCCCATCAACATGATCCTTGTGCAACGTATAAGGATATAAAAGAAAGCATAATAGAAGAAGTAATAAAACCTGTATTAAAACCTACTGGACTGCTCGTACCAAATACCAAGTTTTTTGTTAATCCAACTGGTAAATTTGTTGTTGGCGGCCCTTTTGGTGACACAGGATTAACAGGTCGTAAAATAATAGTAGATACATATGGAGGTATGGGGAGGCATGGAGGAGGAGCTTTTAGCGGAAAAGATCCTTCTAAGGTTGATCGTTCCGGTGCTTATATGGCACGCTATATTGCTAAAAATGTGGTTGCTGCAAAGCTTGCAAATCGTTGCGAAGTACAACTTTCTTATGCTATCGGGGTACCATTTCCTGTTTCGATAATGGTCGAAACATTTGGAACATCGCAGGTCTCAGATGAAGCGATTACAAAAGCGGTTATAGACGTTTTTGACTGTTCTCCAGCAGGTATAATAAAAACGCTCGATCTTAAAAAACCAATATACCAAGCGACATCAGTGTATGGTCATTTTGGACGGTCTGAATTTAGCTGGGAAAAAACCGATAAAACAAAGGCGTTATTACAAAACATAAAATAATGTACAAGCAATTAGATAAAGAGCACATAAAAGAGATTTTTTGTCGTTTTAAAAAAAGGGATCCTGAGCCAAAGACCGAATTGTATGCACCAAATGACTTTTGTTTGTTAGTGTCGGTTGTATTATCTGCGCAAACAACTGATAAAGCAGTGAATAAGGCAACCGAGCCTCTTTATAAAGTAGCTAATGCCCCTGAGTCAATGGTATCTTTAGGTATCGAGGGGCTAATGTCGTATATAAAAACAATAGGGTTGTATCGTAATAAGGCAAAATATATTATAGAGCTGTCTAAAATGCTTATTAACGATTTTAATGGTCAAATACCAAGCAATCGTGAAAACCTAATGAAGTTACCTGGCGTTGGGCGTAAAACAGCAAATGTTATATTAAATGTTGTGTATAAACAGCCTACAATGCCAGTAGATACCCACCTATTGCGAATAGCTCCAAAAATTGGCCTTGCTCCTGGTAAAACCCCAGAACAAGTAGAGTCAGGGTTGATTAAGAATATACCATCACAATTTATGAATTATGCACATCACTGGCTTATTTTACACGGGCGTTATACATGCAAGGCACGCAAGAGTGATTGTCAAAGCTGTCTAATACAAGATTTGTGTGCGCATAATACAGATAAAATATAAAAGAATGCAGAACATATAAAAAGGAGAATGTATGGCACAGATAAATCTAAGAACACAAACAGTTATTGATGAAATTTTTAAGGGGTTTAACAAATTTAAAGAGTTTTTTTCTATGACTGTTATAGCAAAAACAGTGCAAACTATTATTGCTCTTGTTTTATTATATCTTGCGTATCGTATAGTGAGAAAGTATATCTTACGGTTTGCAGAAAAAAAACTAACATCACAGTCAACGCTTCTAATACGTAAAGTACTAAAGTACATATTTCAAATAGTAGTAATTATCTATGTGCTTAATTTGTTTGGTGTAAAACTACATGCTCTTTTAGGTGCTGCTGGAATTGTTGGTATTGCAGTAGGATTTGCAGCTCAAACTTCTGTAAGCAATATTATTTCTGGGTTTTTTATTCTCAGTGATCAGTCAATAAAAATAGGAGACTTTGTTACTCTTAAAGACATTACTGGGCGTGTTCACTCAATCGATTTAATGTCTATAAAAATACTGACAACAAATAACCAGCTTATACGCGTGCCAAACGAAACTGTTTTACAGTCAAATATGCAAAACAATACGTTTTTTCCAACAAGAAGAATGATTTTTAATATTGCTATTTCATATGATACAGATATAGAAAAGGCAAAAAAAATATTAGAAGCTGTTCCAGTAACTTGCCAAACAGCTTTAACGGAGCCCGCTCCATCTGTTAACGTTGACTCGTTTGGTGCATCAGGTATAAACCTCATGCTTGCTGTTTGGTTTAAAAAAGAAGACTATTGGAACACGAGAAATACCATGTTTATAAATATTAAAAAAGCTTTTGACACGGCAGGCATTGTCATTCCTTTTAATCAGCTCGACGTACAAGTAAAAGAAAGTATGGGTTTAATAGAAAGAAGAACAAATACAGCAACGCATAATGTAGAAAAAAATACCACCCTAACGGCACCAAAGCAAAAAGGATTAAAAGAACGGGCAAAAGCTGTAAATAATCAAAAAATATAAAAAAAAGGTTGATTACAATAAAAC
>DASRMY010000207.1:0-2257 GCA_035647695.1 Treponemataceae bacterium
GGTAAGGTTGCAGCACAGAATATTCTTGAAATTAATGATACAATGAGTGCGATGCATGGTACTTTTTATGAATATCAAGGTATCCCACTTATGCCAACCTACCATCCAAGCGCCTTATTGCGCAATGAAAGCATGAAACGACCTGCGTGGGAAGACTTAAAAAAATTTAAATCGTATTTGCAAACACAGGTTCCTGAGTACGATACTCTAGATTTTTATGATAAAACCGAAAACATTCCCATTCCTGCTTATCTTGAAAACAGTATTTTTAATCAATTTCAAAAAAAAACACAATCGTATACTACTACTAGACAGAGGCTATAATTATGCCCAAATGGGTTGAAGTTGTACTAAACATACCTTTATTATCAAATTTTACATACAAAGTACCCGAAACATTAAAAGGATACTCTTCTGGTAGCTTAGTAGGCCGTCGCGCGTCGGTTCTTTTTTCTAATAGAGAAATGACCGCATTTATAATAAAAGAACTTGACAGTTTACCTGCTAATCTTGGATTTTCACCAACAAAAATAAAACCATTACAGCGAATAATAGACGCAAGAGCTGTGTTTACTGAGGAACAAATACAACTTGCTTTGTGGATGGAGCATTTTTATCTTTGTTCTCGCGGCGAAGCTCTTTCAGCTATGATTCCTTCTGGCCGTAGAGAGGTTGCTTGTGCGAGCTTATCTTTTACAGACACAACTATTGACAGCTCAGCTCAAACATTATCACAAGAGCAAAAAGATGCTGTTGACGGTATTTTAAACAATGACAAAAAAAAACCCTTGTTTCACTATTTATACGGGCCTACTGGCACCGGTAAAACAGAAGTTTTTTTGCAAGCAGCAGAAAAAATATTAAAAAAAGGCCAGGGTGTTATTTATCTCGTTCCAGAAATAGGACTAACACATCAAGTTATTGAAGCTGTTGTTAAACGATTTGGAGACACTGCTGCAGTTTTGCACTCAGAGCTCTCAGGAAGCCAAAAGCTAAGAGAATGGCACCGTATTATAGATAAACATGCTCGTGTAGTTATAGGTGCTAGAAGTGCCGTTTTTGCGCCTGTGCCTGATTTAGGCATGATAATTATTGACGAAGAACATGACACTAGTTATAAATCTGGACAAAGTCCACGTTACTCAGCTCGCCAAGTTGCTATGCATCGTTGTATACAATTACAAATTCCCCTAATTATGGGCAGTGCTACCCCATCTGTTGAAAGTTGGAATGCAATGCAATGCAAAACTATTATACCTCATACTCTAACAAAACGTCTTTCTGGAGGAAAACCACCGGAAATCGAAGTCGTAAACCTTGCTGATGGGAGTAATCTTTCAAAAACTGACGGCAGTATTTCATATAAACTTGAAAATGAAATGCGCCAAACCCTTGCAAATAATAGACAAATCATTTTGTTTTTGAATCGTAGAGGGTTTACTCATTTTTTTAGATGTAATTCTTGTGGCTATGAACTAAAATGCAAAAATTGTTCTGTTGCACTCACCTATCATCGCAATGAGAATAAAATAAAATGCCATTATTGCGGATGGAGCATTAATCCTCCAAAAGAATGTCCAGATTGTAACTCACTCGATACTGGATATGCAGGTTTTGGAACAGAATTTATTGAAAAAGAAGTCCGTGCGAAATTTCCACATACTATTATTCAAAGATTAGATACAGACTCTTTAAAAAAAAAAGGAAAATTACAAGAAAAGATTTCTGAATTTAGAAAGGGTAACATAGATATTTTGTTGGGAACGCAAATGGTGGCAAAAGGTTTAAATTTTCCGAATTTACAACTTGTTGGTGTAATATTAGCTGACACAGGATTGCACATGCCTGATTTTAGAGCAGCAGAACGAACCTTTTCACTTATAACCCAGGTAGCTGGGCGCGCGGGTCGGTTTTTTCCAGATGGTAAAGTTATTGTCCAAACCTATAATCCCAAAAGACCCGCAATTGCTTTAGCATGTAAAAATGATATTGACACCTTTTATGCGCATGAGCTTGAGCAACGAAAAATGCTTTCATTTCCGCCTTTTTCACGTTTAATTAGACTTGTTTTCCGTTCTGCAAACCTAGAAAAAACAAAAGAGGCTGCTAATGGTGCTAACACAATTCTTCTAGAATATATTTCTAAACAGCATTTTGAAAAAACTGTTTTTATTCTCGGGCCTTGTGAATGCCCCCTTACAAAAATAGCCGCAAATTATAGATATCAAATAATATTACAATCTAATACTATTAATAG
>DASRMY010000208.1:0-2026 GCA_035647695.1 Treponemataceae bacterium
ATATGCTCGTGTATGATATTAGATTTTAAATCTTTTAATTTTTCGCTAAGTGAAACCTTGTAAATATGAGGGTTTAAAATACGTTGATATGAGGGGTCAAATGTCTTTAGTTGTTCGTTCATTCTTTTTCTGCTTTGCCTAATTGTTTCGTCCTCACTTAATTTTTCTTGTATTTGCCTCCCGTTTTCAAGTTGTTTTACAAGCATGTTTTCTACACGGGCAGGTTTTGTTTTAAATCGTCTATAATCTATTGCCGGATGGTAAAAAACTGTTTCTGTAGCAGTAGATATTATTTCGTCGTCCAATGCCAAAATATCTGCTTGTGCCATATTATCAGAATCAAAAAGTCGCCACACATTTTTAACCCCTGGGTTTGTTGTTTTTGCCGGGTTGTCAGAGACTTTCATAGTTGGAATAAGAGTAGCCCCTTCTTTATTATGGCGCGCAGAAAGCTTATACACACCAGTAAACGAGGATGCATCTCCACCTGTTACCATATGTGTTCCTACGCCCCAACTATTTATAGGTGCTCCACTTGCAAGAAGTTGCTCGATAATTTGCTCTGTTAGTTCGTTTGAAACCGAAATTGTCGCTTGTGGAAAACCAGCGTTATCTAACGCTTCACGGCATTTTATGCTGAGGTAATGAATATCTCCCGAATCAAGTCGTACGCCAAAATTATAGCCTTGCTCTGCTAGTTTTGCTCCAACCTTAATAGCGTTTTTTATACCCGAATTAAGGGTGTCGTATGTGTCAATTAAAAATATTGCGTTGTCTGGGTAAATCTTTGCGTATGCTTCAAATGCCTCTAACTCTGTAGGAAAACTCATAATCCATGAGTGAGCCATAGTGCCTAACACAGGAATCCCATATATTCTACCTGCCAATGTATTGCTTGTTCCTGCACAACCACCGATAAAGGCTGCACGGCTCGCGCTCATTGCCCCATCAGCGCCTTGAGCCCTGCGCAATCCAAATTCCATAATGGAGCCTTTTTTACTCGATAGCCACACACGAGTAGCTTTTGTTGCTATAAGGCTTTGAAAATTTACTTGGTTGAGTACAAGTCCTTCTATTATTTGTGCTTCTATTAATCCTGCGTGAATACGAATAATAGGTTCCTGTGGAAAAATAATTGAGCCTTCCTCAAATGCGTACAAATCACCAGAAAATGTAAAATCTTTTAGGTAGTCAATAAATTTCTTATCAAAGGTTCCTAAAGTTTGTAAATAATCAAGATCCTCTTTTTGAAAGGTAAATGAAGTAAGAGCATCAAGAAGTGTTTGTATGCCAGAAAACACAGAAAACCCACTGTTAAATGGATTGTTACGAAAAAACATATCGAAAACAACAGGATAATCCATTTTTTGTTTCCAATAGCCTTGAGCCATGGTCAGTTCATAAAAATCGGTAAACAATGCTGATGTATTTTGTCCATTAAGTTTTGCTAGGATGGGTAAGCCGACACCCCCGTTTACGTTCATAGGTATTTTTAACCTCTTTTCTATATGCCATATTCCCGTGGGAATTGGATTTCGGTCTGCTATGCAGATACCGTATAATAAGTCTAGTAAAAATCAGGAGAAATGTAAAGGAATGCATCTATAGCTATTTGGCTATTTTTTTCTTACATGCCATCTTCGGGTTATTTCTTTGCGTGCTGATAGTCCACCAATTATTAAAAGGCTAAAAAAGACAATTAGGCTTATTTGTATACTTAAAACAAGAACAAGTTGTATGCGGATAATAGAGAGTGCGTATAAAATAATAAGTCCTATATTGCATAATACAACCCAAATATCATAATACATATAGCTTTTTCTGTTTTTTTTGTCAAAAAAAACAAAACAAACAAGAACTATATTCTCTAAAATAACAAAACCAGGAAGCGCATAATCTAGGCTCCATCGATTAAAACCAAGTACAAAATCTACAAGAAACACTAATAAAAAAAGTCTAAAAAGAAGCCTTGAAATTATGGTAAAAAGGCGCCGTTTTAAGTATACAAAATCATGTAATGTAAAAT
>DASRMY010000209.1:0-2125 GCA_035647695.1 Treponemataceae bacterium
ATAAAATATATGTCAAGGTTAAAACATTAATTATAAAAAAACCCGCATATTTTATAATTAAACTTTAAAGTTTAGCGTAAAACTAACCGATGATGATAGAGGATTTAACGCCTTCTGGAGAACTGAAGCAATGAAAAAGAAGAACTTTACATGTAAAACACCTTTTATTCTAACAAGTATTTTTGTAATTTTGTTACAAAGTCCTTTATTGGCAAGCTCCTTTAGTACAAGCACAGCCACTGTTGCTTTTGAAATTGCTCCCCCTTCTATAGAACACAAAACTAATGCCTCATTAAAAACTCAGTATGCAACCCAAATTCAAATTGGCAGCTTGTTTTCATTACATGGAAAATTTTCAGTGCGCACTGATAACATGATAGATGCTGGGTTTTTTACTGAAACCCCAGCATTTTTTTCTATTGATGAATTTTCAGCAGCATATTGCTTTAACACACCTACACTTTCTGGGCAAATTTCATCTTTTGTTGGCTCCTTTGAATTACCAGGCACCGATAGTTTTGGAAGTAAATATCTAGGAATCCAAAACATAATTTCTCCCTTGCTCTATCCTTTTAACTCGATAGATTCTGTCGAAATTTATCCGATTGATGGAATAGGAATTGCTGTAGGAACCCGGTTTATAAGTCCCTCTGTTGCTGCTTTTTATTTGTATCTAAATGGGAAAGATACTTATACACCAACAACAAACGACTTTAAAAAATTTATTAATGTTGATACCCGTGTTGCACGTGTTTCTGATAATTTTTTTATTGATTTTGCCGCTGGCTCGCGTTTTCCTATAAAAGCAGAAGTAATTGACACTGAAATACACCTCATTACACAAATCGATTTTCATACCATGCTCACAATGGTTATTGGCGGAAATCCATATACCAATATGTTTTTTCAAGCAGGTATTTCGGCCATTCCATTAAAACCACAAACAGGAAATCAATATATTTCTTTTGAAGATATGTTCTTATTTATAGAACCTCGTTTTTCAACAAAAAAATTGCGCTTTTCTTTCTCGTTTTTTTGTATTCCTAAAAATAAAACTCAAGCACTTAATCATATAGACAAACCAGTTGGAACAGCTCTTACTTTTTCGTCTATGCCTATTCTAATATGTAATACACCTGGAGAAACAGGATGCATTATTTCGGCTTCTATACCAAATCCTGCAGTCGAGGCATATATGCTTGATAAACTTGACTTGCAAATTGCACCCTATATTACTTTTTTGGCTGGAGCAGGTACCTTTAGCGCAAAAGTGCATATTCATCCATTAAGATATAACGACATTGGTTCTATGTTTTTATGTAATGCAGGCTACAAAATACGTCTATGATACAAAAAAAAATCTTTTTTTTAATTATTTTATCTTCTCTTTTTGGCAGTTCTTTTTTTGCTATGGAATTAAAATATTCAGCATGCGTAGATAATTATTCTGGAAAAATAGCAGGCGGACCTACCTTTGCTATACATGGAAAACTACTTGATAACTTACAACTATCTTCAGCAATTGAATACAAGAATGCTCATTCATACAAAACATATGTTAAGCTTCTGTATGAAAAAAATTATTTTGGTGCTGGAGGAGGACTCGGGTTTTATGTAAGCCCTAAAGATGTGTACCCTACATTTAATATTTCTGGTTCTATTCTGCCGAGTAAATGGTTTAAGTTAGAAGTGTCTCACAGCGCAAAAATAAACCTTGAAGGTCTTTCGGCATATACAGAATCTGTAGGCAACTCAACATTTAAAACGTATATATTTATTGATACTGCTGATATTATGCTTAGCATTGATTATTTAAAAAAAATACAAAGCATAGATGTAAATGAAACATATATCGGAAGATTTGAAATTTTAGCACATCAAGATACTGTTTTTTTACAAATAAACGCATTTACAGAAATTCTTGTTTTTTACAAAAACAAACCAAGCGTACCTCAGAATATAGAATTTTCTAGTGGCGGTGGGTTTCAAATAGACTTTGGCAAATACGGAGCCTACTTTGTAAACGGACAAGCAAGTTGGTTTTCTTTAAAAAACAAAAAACAGCCATTTAGTATTTCTCTCGGTGTAACATACCAAATAGCTGATTCTTATACTAATAAAAAAG
>DASRMY010000210.1:0-2709 GCA_035647695.1 Treponemataceae bacterium
CCTTTTTACACCCTTTTAAGCATTCAATGGTTTTTTTAACAAGTTTTTCTCTTGCTTGACAAAGTACTTGTATCGTAACATCTTCTGGAATTCTGTCTTCTTCAATAAGTTTGCGTAAAAAAGCATATTCGGTATCGGAAGAGGACGGAAAACCAACCTCTATTTCTTTAAAACCAGTTTTAACGAGTACATCAAAAAACTCTAGTTTTTGCTCAATTCCCATTGGAATCGGGAGTGCTTGATTTCCATCTCGTAAATCTACAGACACCCATAAAGGGGCTTTTTCAATAACCTTATCTGGCCATTCACGATTTTTAATGGGGATTTTCCCAAAAGGTACATACTTTGACATATTTTAACTCCTATTAAACACTATTTACACTTTCACACCTGAAAGATATTTTTGTAAAACCGGTTACCAACAAAAAAAGCCTGTTACCGATGTGGCAACAGGCTTTGAACTTACAATCGTATAAATTCACATAACACCCACGCACATACGGCAATTTGAGTAAACACATAATAGTAGTAGTTGTGCTATGCAATTCATATTTTAACAATAACATAAATTAAAATGTATGTCAATCAATTAAAAATAGCAGTAAAATGAATATTATTTTAAACGTATATCAAGTTCTGTATTTTTCTCTAAAAGCTCAACATCGGTTGGGTGCAGGGCAATAACTTGGCGTAAATAATACCGAGCTTTTCTATAATCTAACCTATCAAAATAATACAGGTATAAAGCATATAACGAATCTGCGTTTCTGGGATTAGAAGTAAGACTAGCACGTAAATCGGCTAATTTTATTGCATCAGTTGGAGCAAGGCAGCTACGCTCATATAATAATATACTTTTTAAATTTGAAGATGCATCAGGCAAATATTTATTAATATACTTTCTAGCTTCCGTTTTTTTCATTTCTAAACATAAAATACGTATCTCCCATTTATGCAAACTATCGTGCTCTTCTTGTGTAAACGCAGAATTCGGTAAGGCATATAAACCATTAATAAGTTGTCGTGCCTCAGTAATATGCCCTAACGCTAAACATATCTCTATATGTAAAAGATGCGCTTTTATGTTTTTTGTTTGTAACGACAAAACATTCTTGCTTGAAGTATATCCATTTTCCCAGTCTTTTTGTTTTATATATTCTGTAACAACTACTAATAAAGCTCTCTCATTTAATGGTTCACTGGCAAGAACTTTTTGAGCTAGTTCTAAGGCTGTTTTATTGCTAATTGTCTGCGATGTAGTCGTAGCTAACTCAGCAGAAAGCAATAACACCTGAATATCATCTGGGAAAAAACCCAAAGCTTCCTCTAAGGTTGCAGAGGCTGCAGCGTTATTTTTACTCCATCGTATTTGTAAGTGTGCACGTAAAAGCAAGTAATCTCGCGTTTTAGAATTAATACGTGCAAAAACATCAAGCATGCTTGATACTTTTAAATATTCTTCTAATTCAAAAAGTATTTTTGCCCTAAGCATAAGATACTCAGTATTGCCAGGTTCTTGTTGTAAAACCTTTGACACATACATATCTGCATTTTCATAATCGCTTATAAGGTAAGCAGTATCTGCACAAATTTTAAGATAACTAACTTTGCTGGGGGCTTTTTCTAGCAATTTTAAGGCCTTTGTATATGCCTCTTCAACACGCCCTCTATTTATTAATGCTTGTATAAAAAATGATTGAAGCATACTTGACTCAGGTACGACTTTGATAACGTCTTCAACAAACAAAAGCCCTTCTTCGCTTCTATTTGTTTTAATATATAAAAGTCCTAATAAATATTTAGCTATAACAGAATTTGGTTGCAGCTCTAGGGCTTGTTTCAAGGCAAGCTCTGCATTGTCTGCAAATAAATGTACTGGAGCGTTTGTAAACAATGCAAAAGATGGAAGTATTTGTGAGAAAAAATCGTTGTTTGGTTCCACAGGCTCATACATACCCGCTGCTGCTGAATATAATGTATCTAAATAAATTGTTTCAGGCATATTATCGGGAACGTCCCATGTTACAGTACTTTCAGGCCATGCCTGTTTTATTATGCCTGTGCATATTGCAATAATAACTTTTTCTGTATCAGTATAGTTTTGATTGCTTCTATATAAAAGTGATATTGTTTTTTTAAGTGATTCTGGTGTTCCTAGCATTGCATTGTATAAAATTTCTTTATTTGAAAAATAAAAATACCCACCAGAGCCTGTAACAGGCAAAACATCGCCCATGCCAGGATCAAAATCTTCTTTTACAGTAGAAATTAATACACCTTTTACAATATCATCATCTTTTATCATTTTTGACGAAGAAGCGCAAGAAACAAAAAGAAAGCCCGCTACAATACAAAGAGTTATGGTAATAAACCTAGTTAGATATATATAAAGCTGCGAGGCGTAAATCTTCATCAGTATAAGAATACTATAAGACGTCAGTCTTGCCAATAACTTTAGCAAATGATAAAATGCAAAATATGCTTTTAATTCTAAAAAAAAACCTATTTCTCTTATTCATATGTATTCCTCTTATAATGTCATGTTCAAATACTGTATCTTTATCTTCGACAGAAAAAGCCGTGCCCGACACCGAAAAACAACTGCTACACTTACTAAAAGATCAAAATCTTTCAAGCGAAAGTAGGTTTGCGATAGTTAATCAAATTGCATTAGGGTATGTTCAGGCTAATAAACAGACAGATTTAATT
>DASRMY010000211.1:0-5326 GCA_035647695.1 Treponemataceae bacterium
AAAATCAGCTATTATGATACTATAATGATAGTGATTTTACAAGTTTTTTATTCCTTTTTTTCTGCTTTCATAACGTCAGCGGCAATTCCTAGTGAATTTTTAACATTTGGCTCCCCTTTTTTAGGACTTTTTGCACTTGTCCCCTTATACCTTGCTATTTCTAAATCTAGCAGTTTTAAGATGGCTGGTTTCATTTGTTCTCTTCAAATGGGAACAGTGCATTTGCTCACAAGTTTTTGGCTTGGTAACTTTAAAGATTTTGCACTATTTACCCTTGGAGCTTCGGCGGCCGTATACTATATCTGGGGATTTTTTTGGGGACAGCTTTTGTATATTTCTTTTGCGTATACAAAAAAATTCCAATTAGATCTACAATCGGGAAAAAAACAATGGATTATTCCACTACGTATTCTAAGCTTTGCAGCCGTGTGGACCGTATACGAATGGTTTAAGTCTATAGGATTTCTCGCTTATCCTTGGGGAACCATTCTTATGAGTGCGTATAAATGGAAACTAGTAAGCCAAATATGCTCAATTACCGGGGTCTGGGGCTTAAGCTTTTTGTTTGCATTATTTAGTGCTGTTTTTGCAGAAGGCTCGCTACTATTACGCTTAAATCCTAAACAAAGGTATAAATCCTACGCATGTACAGCTGCTTTTTGTATGGTTCTTTTTTCTATTTCAACTGTATATGGAGTTTTTCAATATACAAAAAACAGAATACCAGAAAAAACAATTAATGCTGTCTTTGTCCAACAAAACGCAGATTCATGGACAGTAGACACTAAGATTAATTTGAAAAATGCAATTAATTTATCCCAATCAGGACTTGAAAAAGCCATAGAAATAAACATGGATGTAGACACCTTTATATGGTCTGAATCTTCTTTGCCACATCCGTTACCAGAAAGTTATAACTACTATACACGAACACCGTCTGACCTATCGCTTATAGATTTTATTGCTGAAACTAATATTCCTTTTATTATAGGCTGCCCACAAACATTAGATTATAAAAAAAAGCAATACTGCAATGCGGTCCATCTTTTTTCTAATAAAGGAATTGTTGTCAACTGGTATGGCAAAGTCCACCTTGTACCCTTTGCAGAAGGCATACCATATGCTGATAAAAAATGGATGCAAGCACTCATGCAAAAATTTGTCGGCTTTTCAAATACCTGGTCGCCAGGTCCATCTTACACCGTATTTGAACTACCTTTACAAGATGGCCAAACAGTTAATTTTACTGCTCCTATTTGTTTTGAAGATGCTATTTCCTCTATATGCAGAAAACTATGGAAAGAAGGAAGTGAAGTTTTTATAAACCTTACCAATGATTCTTGGTCGTTAACTAAGTCTGCCGAATACCAACATTTTGTAGTAGCCTCGTACAGAGCCATCGAAATGCGCACTACCCTTGCACGCTCTACAAACTCTGGCTATTCTGTTGTTGTTGATCCTGCAGGTCGTGTCCTTAATTCAATGCCCCTTTTTACAGCTACAGCAAAACCTATGCAAATTCCTATCTATGAAAGAAACTATACCGTCTATTGTTTTCTTGGTGATTGGCTACCAATCCTTTTGCTTGCTTTATGGACAATAACAATTTTTTGGTTAGCGTATAAGCAAAAAAACACATTGACACAAGCAAAAGACAATGTTACCTTACAAAAGAAAACAAAGGGTAACAATAACTCAAAGGTAGATGTTTTATGACAGAAAAAAAAGACTCTAATATGCAATCTGTTTTTGTAGCGCTTTTTGCAGCCCTTATTGCTGCTGGAGGCTTTATTGCTATTCCAACACCAGGTGCAGTACCTATTGTTTTACAAAACATGCTTGCAATCACCACAGGTATTCTACTAGGAGGAGCTCAAGGTGGTGGTGCTGTAGGGCTGTTTTTAATGGCAGGAGCTCTAGGGCTTCCTGTGTTTTCAGGTGGTAGAGGTGGCATGAGCCATCTAATGGGTCCTACAGGTGGGTTTTTGTTTGGCTATTTTATTGCAGCTCTTATTGCTGGATTCTTTGTAGGAAAACCGCACATTAATAAAAAATCACCAATTAGTAGAATTATTATAGCAAGCGTTTTTGCCTATTTGATAGTCTACGCACTGGGTATAGCCCAATTCATGTCTGTAATGGGCTCTTCTTTTGCACAAGCTATAGCAGCATGCCTTATACCCTTTATTCCAGGCCTTGCCATTAAATTGTTTCTCACCATTATACTTAGTTGGAAACTCAGACCCCTTATAGCACAATATATATTTTCTGAAAACCATGATTAATGCCATAACTGTAAAAAACATAACAAAAAAATACCACAAATCTTCAAGCACGTCAAAGTTTACAGCCTTGGATAATGTAAGTTTTTTTGTAAAAAAGGGCTCAACAACTCTCATAGCTGGAGCAAATGGTTCTGGAAAGACTGTTTTAATGTCAATTATAGCAGGTCTTGTGAAACCTACTATTGGTACGATAAAAACCGAGGGACGTGTCGGGTTAATATTTCAAGACTCTGAAACACAAATACTAGGAGAAACACCAGAAGAAGATATAGATTTTGGCTTAAAAAATACAAATGTTCCTAAAAGCCAAAGACAAGCAATCATACAAGACATGATGCAAAAAACAGGACTCTCTCATCGAGCAGGCTTTCCAGCCAGGTTTTTATCTGGTGGCGAAAAACGTAGACTGGCAGTTTCTTCGATGCTTGCCCTTAATTGTCCTATCATAATTTTTGATGAACCCTTTGCAAATCTAGATTATACAGGTGTAAAACAAGTAAATGGCCTTATTGCTATGTTGCAAAGAGAAGGACGGACAATTATTATACTAACACATGAACTTGAAAAATGCCTTGCGCTTGCAGAACGTTTTTTAGTTTTATATATGGGTGTAGTAGTGTTTGATGGTAGTCCACAAACGGGTATTAAAAAAAACCTAGAAAAATGGAATATAAAAAACCCGCTTACACAATATAGTAGCTACAGGGATCTTATATGGCTATAAATGACACAGCACTTTTTTCATATCTACCTGGCTCAAGCTTTTTTCATAGGCTTCCTGCAGAGCTTAAAGTTGTGCTATTGCTTATCTGCCCACCACTACTATTTAAGACATCCGCATTAGTATGTGTTTGTATTATGGTTTGTTTTTTTCTTTTTTCGCTCGTATCTGGCATTCGTTTAAAAATGCACATTAAAGATATAAAACCTATTCTCATATACTGTTTTTTTATCATACTAATAAAAGCTGTTTTTGCCTTTTATACTCATTTTTCACTAATAATAAAAACAAGAACACTTAACCAGCTTGTACTTTTTTTTATACCTCCAAAACAAACACAACTTTTGGTTCTTCATCTGATATGCACTATACAATGTACGTCTCTTTTTTTTAAAACCACCACATCTTTAGAAATAAAAGAAGCCTTAGAAAACATTGAACAAAAAATAAGCTTTGGAAAAAGCTCTGGAAATTTTTCACAAACCTTTGCTCTTTTTATACAGTTTATTCCCAGCGTTTTTTTTGTATGGCAACAAATAAATCGCTCATGGCAAGTACGTGCTGGAAAAAACAATATATTCAAATTTGTAATACTTTTACCCGTTTTTGTATCGGTTTTATTAAAAAAAGCTCACCAAATACATCTTGCAATAACAAACAGAAAATTTGTTAACTATACTTGACATATAGCATATATAGTGTATTATATACAATAAGCATAGCAACAAACGCTATATATGCTATATACGTTAATTAATTATTAAGGAACAAATTACATGCGATGTCCATTTTGCGGGAATTTAGAAGACAAAGTCTTAGAATCTAGAACAATGTCAAATGGCGAAAGCATTAGGCGCCGACGTGAATGCTTAGGGTGTAATTATAGGTTTACAAGTTACGAAAAAATTGAAGAAAAACAATTTATGGTTGTAAAAAAAGATGGTAGGCGACAACCATTTGATCGTAAAAAAATTGAAAAAGGCATTGAACGAGCACTAGAAAAAAGACCTTTTTCCAGTGCTAAAATTGAAAACATAGTTGCTGAAATAGAAGACGATGCCATTATGCAAGGGAGAGTCACTAGAGAAATCTCAACGGAAAACTTAGGAGATTTAGTTCTTGAAAAGCTGCACGATATAGATAAGGTTGCATATATTAGATTTGCCTCAGTATATAGGCAATTTGAAAATTTAGACGAATTTTTAGTTGCGGTAAACAAGTTAAGCGTAGATAAATAAAAAAAGGAGTGTTGCCATGGCAGAACCCAAGGATTCAAAAAAAACAAAAGAAAATGTTTTTCCTGAATGGAAAAATTTTCTTGAAAAAACAGAAAACAATACGGCTGTGTTCATCAGACAAGTAATTAGTCGGTCAGGGGAAATAAGGGATTATGATCGACTTAGAATTTATGACGCAATTGCAAAAGCAATAATTGGAGTAGAGGGACGACCAAACCCAGATAAAACCGAAGAATTGACCACTGCAGTTGAAGAAAGACTACGCACAATCATGGCATCTCGTTACACCTATTCGATACCTGCTATAGAAGAAATTCAGGATATAGTAGAAACCGTACTTATTGAAAAAAATGTTATAAAAGTCGCAAAAGCCTACATCTTATACCGCGCTCGACGACAGGCTATTAGAGATGCAAAAAACCTCATGGTCGACATTAATAAAACCATGGACGGATACCTTAAACAAAGTGACTGGAGAGTAAATGAAAACGCAAACGTAAACTTTTCACTCGGCGGCCTTATATTACACAATTCAGGCACAGTTACAGCTAACTATTGGCTTAAAAACATTTATTCGCCAGAAGTTGCCGAAGCACATAAAACAGCAGCTTTTCATATACACGATCTTTCTATGTTTTCAGGATACTGCGCAGGATGGTCTATTCGCCAATTAATACAAGAAGGTCTTGGAGGAGTTGCTGATAAAATAACTTCTTCACCTGCACGACATTTATCAACACTCATACAACAAATAGTAAACTTTTTAGGCATTTTACAAAACGAATGGGCAGGAGCTCAAGCCTTTAGTTCTTTTGACACCTACCTTGCTCCATTTGTGAAACATGACAATATGAGCGAAAAAGAAGTACGACAATGCCTTCAAAGCTTTATATACGGTGTAAATACTCCAAGTCGCTGGGGTTCACAAGCACCTTTTACAAATATTACACTCGACTGGACTGTTCCAGAAGACTTAAAAAACAACAAAGCTCTTGTTGCAGGTAAAGAACAAGCTTTTACCTACGGCGATTGTCAACAAGAAATGAATCTTATAAACAAATTATTTATAGAACTTATGATTC
>DASRMY010000212.1:0-5131 GCA_035647695.1 Treponemataceae bacterium
GTATATACCCAATCCTGTATCTATTAGAAGGAACATCATATTTATTTTCTATAGCATTTTGATAATTATGTAATGCTGCATTTAAATTGCCAGAAATAAAGTAATCAATATCAGCTAGATTACTATATAAATGACCGATATTTTTATCACTTTCGAGCAAATTTACAGCATGCTCTGTTTCAAACATTGAAATACCCTTGTTTAACTGCTGTTCTGCCGTTATGTACTCTTGTTTTTGAGTATAAATTTCACCCTGGCGGCGATATGTATCTATGTTTTTTAAAATTCGTGGAAAATTACGCTTTTTGGTATTTTCAAACATATTTAAAGCATTATTAAAAGAAACAAGAGCAGCCTCAGGTTTATAATCATTTTGAAAATAGACTCCTAAGTTATAATGCGCTTCAGGGATAGTAGGATCTGCTTTTGCAGCTTTTTCTACAACTGAACGAAGACCTGTAATATACTCACGCAAATATTCATCAGAGGGTGAAAGATACCCAAACAATTTTTCAAGCAAATAACCACCCATTTCAACCAAATCAATAGGATCTAATTTTAACTTTTTTTGTTCCATAAAATATTCTTTTAATGGTAATACTTCTCTTAAATTATCTGTTCTTATAAAATATCGTAGCATCCGTGATAAATATAAATCTTTTTGTCCATGTCGCTCTATTAAATCCGCATATTCCAGACGAGCAACTTCATAACGCTGTGCTTTTTCGCTGGCATTTTTAGAATAATCTCCCCATTCTAAATTTATATCACCAAGAAGAAGCATTGCGTCTTTGTCATTTATATGAAAATCAAGCACATAATTACGAGTTATAAAATCAGCTTTTTCATAGTTTTGCAATTGTTCAAGTTCCATACGTGCATATTCAAGACCTGCTTTTTTATCATAATTAAAACGGCCTAATAAGCGCTCATACATGTTTCTAGAACGCTCATATTGCTTTGCATCGGCATAGCTACGGGCATATTTAAAATACCACTTTTTACTTGCTTTAAAAGAAACCGCTTCGTTAAATTTTTGCTCCGACTGGCCATATTCCTCATTTGCAAGCAATTGATACCCTTGGTTATAAAATATTTCTGCGCGAATAGGTTTATAAAGAAACCTATTACCAAGAAAAAACAATAGAATAGCTAACAACGATAAAAGAACGCCTGCAATAACACCAGGAATAATCCTGTTTTTTAATTGAAATTCTAATGTTTTTTTATATGCATTATATTCGTCTACAGTGCGGCGCTCATAATTAAGTGGTACAAGAATAGATATATCAAGTAGTTTTTCCATGTGTGAAGCAAGGTGCCGCGCGGTATCCTTTTTTATAACCTTATTCACAACATCCATAACTATTTCATCTTTAAATTCATCTTCTACAATAAATTTTTGAATAGCTAATCGCAAATTTAATGGGTAACCACTAAGATTTTTTTTAAACTTCGTGTATTGTTTGTTTGTAATTGTATTAGGCGGAAGTTCTTTGCCTTCTTCTGTTATTGTTGTTTTTTTTGCATGTGGTTTTGCAAATTCTTTATCAGAAAACCCTGGAATAACAAAATCTTCCTCATCAAATGAATTTTCAAAACCATCAACTGCTTCATGCTCATCTTCTGATTGATCATCATCTGTAAAAGCAAGGTCTGAAATATCAGATATTTTGACATCTGAAAAATCAAGATCATTCATGTCAGGCAAAGCAGACTCTGTTGTTTTAGAATCTTGAGGGGCTTCACCTTCATTAAACGAATCATCTAGACCATCGTTCAAACTAAATTCATCAGATACATCTGTTGCAAAGTCTGAATCAGTACCAAAACCTTCGCTTATATCAATTTCGTCTATGTCAATATCTTCTATGCTTTTAAGATCTCCATCTTCAGAGGTAGAAAACAAATCGTCAATTTCATTAGTTAACTCAAGGTCTTCATCCCCACCATCTTTAATAGGCTCAGCGCTTTCAGGGGGTGCACTATCTGACTCACCTGCAACTGGAAGTAAATCTTCAAATGCTGAATCATCGATGTCTGTAGGAACAAAAAGTTCATCCACATCTGGTAATTCTATTTCTTCTTTAGGGCCTGATACCTCATCTAACTCATCTAACTCATCAGGGGTTGCGGCTTCGCTCACCTCTTCATCTGCTTCAGGAAGACCAAACTCAAAGTCATATGAGTCGTCCTCGGCAGGAATATTTTGGGGGAATGAAACTTTTGGCAATGTCTCACCACGCTCTGTACGCCGTTCTTTTTCACCACCAAGAGAATCTATATTTTGATCAAATATTTTTAACTGTTCTATGCTAGGCATGTAGGTTTATTGTACTCCACAAATATCATTTATAACAAGCGTTGTTTAAAGCTTCGGTTTATTTTTTATTTCCCTTTACTTTTAATATAGTAATTATCTAAAACCTAATAAATAAAAGAATTAAATCTTATTCATATTATGCCGATATAGGTACAGATGCCTATGAAAAAAATACATATTTATACCCTGATCATTTTATTATGCATTCCTCTTACACCTTGTTTAGCAAAAACGTCTGTAACACCACAAAAAGATGCACCAAAAGCTGTTATAGATGATTTGCTGTCAATAATTGATTATCCGTGTCCACCGCGCATTATAGGTGACTATATTGTGTTTACGGCACATAAAGAAGCTCGTTTTACCGGTATAGCCTTTGATTTTGAAAACTTTGTAACAATACATCCTTTTTACCGACTAAATACATATGATTACGAAAACAAAATAGATGAGTCTATTTTGTTTTATATTGCAAAAATTCCTAAAGGCGCCCAACAAATAGGATATCGCCTTATTATTGACGGACTTTGGACTATAGATTCATTAAACCCATCATCTTACTTCGATACAGATATGCACGTTTATGTATCAACAATAACAATCCCATATAAAAAGGATATCTCCACAAAAATTACTAGTTCAAATGCAGTGCTATTTGTTTATGAAGGTCTCCCCGGTCAAGATATACGAATTGGTGGCTCTTTTACAAACTGGGATTCGTGGATTTATGAAATGCAGGAAGCAAAACCCGGTGTTTATGAAATTACCATACCACTCCCCTCTGGTACATGGTACTATAGCTTTTACGCTGGTTCTCTTGCCATAATTGACAAAAACAACCCACACCGGGCTTATACCCCTGACGGTCGTACCGCCAGTGTTATTACTGTACAGTAACTATTTGTTCAAGATAAATTCAACACGGCGGTTTTTCCACCAATTGTCTTTATCTGTCCGTGCTGCTACAGGAGCTCTACCACCCATTCCTTTAATAGACAATCGAGATTCATTTATTTCATAGCTAATAAGCATGTCTTTTACATGCTGAGCACGAGCTTCTGAAAGCGGTACAAGCGCTTTACCATACTGGCTTGTATCAGTTGTTTCTTCGGTTTCTGTTCCCGAAACATTATTTGCATGTCCCTCAATAGTTACATCATAGTCCTTAAATTTGTTTAGAATTTCTGAAATACGTTTTAGGACACGCTCATTGTTTTTGATAACTGATTGATCTAAGCCATTTTTCTCCTCACTCTTACTTTTAAAGTCTGCATTGTCAGCTCTAAATATTATTGAAGGTACTTGCATTTTTAGCACATCACCAATCCGTATAACAAGAACATCAACAGATATTTTACCTTCTGCAGTAGAACTCATTCCTAAAGAATCCCTTACGGTAAATTCAAAAGGATAATCCATTGCTGATTGTACTAGCTCACCATTGTTTCCGCGACCATCCCAAATAATGCGTTCAGTAATAGTAGATGTACCTTTCGTATTCCAAAAGGTTTTTCCGTTTTCAGGATCTTTAATTTCAAATGACCATGAGGTGAACGGAACAGCACTTATACCAGAAAGCGCAATAAAAAGATCGTCATCGACGCCATCATTGTCGGGACTAAAATATTCAGGTGCAGTTCTAACTAATAACTGCGGAGGTGTTACCCAGCTAATAAACGGTGCTGTTTCTGATGTGGCAATATCGCCTTTTAAATACTCTATTTCTAAGCAACCAACAAATGATCCTTCGACAATTTTTTTAGTATCATCGAGCCCATCCCACCTAATTGTCTCAGGAAGATTTTCACTATCGTTTTGATTCCATCTTCGTACAACCTTAGAAGTTTCGTTATTGACAATACTAAAAGACCATGCTGACACTCCATCTTTTATATTTGTTCTTATAGTAAATTCTTGAACATCTGCAATACCATCACCATTAGGACTAAATGCATCTAATTCTGCAGTAAGATATGCTTTAACTGGTCTATTGTCTACTACTATAGTATCGATTTTAGCTTGGGCTGTATTACCAGCTTTATCTGTTGCACTTATTGTAAAAGCATAGGTATCATCAGGAACAACGTTCCCGCTTTCATCAGTTCCATCCCAATTAAAACTATCTGCTGTTCCGCTCCAACTAAAATCACGTACAAAAACACCTTTGCTGTTTGTAATGGATGCAAACCAAAATTCTTCTGTAGACGTAGTAATATCTATAGGTAATACATCTTTATTACCATCATCGTTTGGACTAAAGACTGTGTAATCAGCTGAGACTTTCACTTCGGGATATATTGTGTCAAGTTCAAATAAGCGTGTTTGAATTGTTGCCTCACTACCATTTTTAGAAAGGGTATACAAACGAGCAGAGTACATACCATCAGAGCATCTTGAGCCATCATCAGCAAGACCATTCCATGAAATAGATTTTGGTAAACTCCGTTTTTCAGTAAAGGTGCGTACTTTTTTTCCCTTGTCATTCATAACTGAAAGGTTATATTCTGCTATTCCAGTATTCGTTTTAATAATTGGTGTAAACACAAGGTTTTCTTGTATATTGTCTCCGTTCGGGCTAAACGCTTCTGGACTTACAGAAAGGATTACTTCTGTAGTACCAGTGTTTAATTCAAATTTTTGCGTTTTTGCCACACCAGTATTTCCTGCAAGATCAGTTGCAGTTAGTTCGTAGGTATAAAAACCATCTACTATGTCCCCATCATTTGTTGTCCCATCCCAAACCACTTCGGCTGGAGGTATTTCTCCATAATAAAACGTTTTAACCGCTTTTCTTTGTTCGTTATAAAT
>DASRMY010000213.1:0-3355 GCA_035647695.1 Treponemataceae bacterium
GAACTAATAACAGATATTGATTATTCAATTCCGTATCTTATTTTAGGCGACCCCACACGTATTCAACAAGTTTTACTTAACTTACTAAAAAATGCTGTCAAATTTACAAACAAGGGTTATATACGACTCACTATACAACTATGTAAAAAAAACACGGAACTACTTTTTAAAATACAAGACTCTGGCATAGGTGTTTCAGACACAAAGAAAAAAGAAATTTTTGACAATTACTTTCAAGCACATAATTATACAAGCAGACAATTTGGCGGAACAGGTTTGGGGCTCGCCATTAGTAAAGACTTAGTTCATCTAATGAATGGAAAAATTGGAGTAAAGGATAATTTACCGGGCGGCTCTATATTTTGGTTTACCTTACCGTTACTACTTCCCGAAAAAACAACTACTACAACGTTTTTACAAAAACATATGGCAACAATTCCGCCTCAAACAAAAATACTTCTCATAGATGACAGTATATGGGCTTTACGAAGCTTACAACAAAAACTACATACCCTTGGAGCAAGTAATGTTGACACGGCACAAGGTGCTGAACAAGCTCTCATTATGATAAAAAAACAATCTCGCCTAAAAACACCATACGATATTGTAATGGTTGACATGATTATGCCTAAAATGGACGGATGGCGGTTTGCAGCTACACTACACAGCGATAAAAACATACGCAATACAACATTATATCTTATTATTCCAGAAGGTCAGTTAGGCGGAGAAGCAAAAATGAAAATGCTCGACTGGTTTAACGGTTATATGTATAAACCAATTAAATTAAAAAACCTTTCTAACATGCTTCACACTCATTTTAATACCCCTATAGACCTCGACCTTTCTCCTGATGAACTGGCAGAAAATAAAAAAAAGACGACAGGACAACATACTCCAAAAATTCTAGTAGCAGAGGATCATCCTGTTAACCGTAAACTTATGGCAACTTTTTTATTCCAAACTCAGGCAATCGTATACACGGCAACCAATGGAAAAGAAGCAGTTCATGATGTTTTGAAAAATCCTGACATAGATTTAATTTTTATGGACATTCAAATGCCTGTTAAAAACGGGATAGAGGCAACAAAAGAAATTAGAGCATCAGGATACACTGGTGTAATTATTGCTTGTACAGCAAACACTGACAAAAATAACATAGAACATTATGCGCACATTGGCATAAACGATGTACTCGTAAAACCATTTAAACGTGAAAAAGTACAAGCTATACTACAAAAATGGGAACAAGTTTTTAACCTGGCACAAAAAGATGCAACTCCAGATACTACCGAATTCATGAAAAATAACAATAGTTCGGTGTTTTGGGATATTCCCGATATGATAGATACAGCAGGAAATGATGTACAATTATCATCCGAACTCGTACTTCAGTATATTGAACAAACAAAAAAGCTCATTAAGAATGCGGAGGAACGAGCAAATTCGGGAAATACAGAAAAATTAATTTTATCTGCTCACACTATAAAAGGGAGCTCTGCAGCCCTTTCTATTATTGGTATTCTAGAACCTGCTGATTTACTTGAAGAAGCAGCTAAAAAGGGTGATGTAGAAGCAGCAAAAACGCATTTAAATCGTATAAAAGAACTATTTATAGATTTTTGTGACCTAGCTCACAAACAAATTAAGAAATGGAAGTAATTATGCTACATAAAACAAATTATCATACACATTCTACCTATTGCGACGGAGACGCATCTATAAAAGAAATGGTACAAGCCGCTATAAAAGCTAACCTAAGCGTTTTAGGATTCAGCACACATGCGCTGTATCCCTTTGGCACAAACTGGCATATACAGCCACATAAGATAAAAAAATATTGCGAGGAAATTACTAGCCTTAAAAAAACATATGCGGATACTATAGAGTTATTAATTGGCTTTGAGGTTGATTATTTACCTCCTATTTCTTTTACACAAAAAAAATATTATGCAGAATTTACCCCAGATTTTTTGATTGGCTCAGTGCATTATATTTATGCTGAAAACCATGAAACGCACGCTTTTTCTATAGATGGTAGCTGTGAAGAACTAGAAAATGGCATAAAAAAATGTTTTAACGGTAATGCAAAAAAAGCTGTGCAATCATATTTTGCAAGCCAACGCGATATGATTGCTTGTGGTGGCTTTGATATTATGGGTCATATAGATGTTATACGAAAACTTAATGGAAAATTACATTTTTTTAATGAAAACGATACGTGGTATAAAAAAGAATTAAAAGCAACCGCAAAAACAGCTGCAAAAAGCGGGCTTATTGCAGAAATAAATACGGGAGGAATGGCACGGGCAGGATTAAAAACACCCTACCCATCACCATATTTTTTATCGTTGCTTAACCAATACGATGTACCAATTATGATAAACTCAGATGCTCACACTCCCCGTGACATTGCTTTTGGCTTTGAATATGCCGCAAACTATGCGCGAGAAATCGGCTACACCGAAGTTCAGTTTTTATCGAAACAAAAATGGCAAAGTATTAGCTTATAATTAACGGCGCCGTTCTTCTTTTTGTTTACAATCCACGCACATAAGCGCATAGGGAAGAGCTTCTAAACGTTCTTGCGGAATACGTTTATTACATGTAATGCATAGCCCATATTTTTCTTGCTCAATGCGTGCCAGCGCATTTTCTATTAATGTTATGCGGTTCATGTTTTTAGTACCTATTGCATCTAAAAGCCTACGATTTATGTCATCTGATGCCAGATCAATCGAATCTTGTCCACCACTCGCCTCTAGCAATTTTTCAAAATCAGAATTAGATGCTACCAAATGCTCTACAATTTCATTTTTTTCGGCAATTAGTTTTTCTTTCATTTTTTTTGTAAATTCATTTTTCATTTTCTTGCTCCTTTTAATGCAACTGAATGCTTGCAACTTTGTTAAGGTTGACAACATATTCAATAACTCATAAAATTACAATGTCTAAAGCACAAATGCTTTTGTATATTATTTTTCGATTTTATTCAAGTGAGCATGCACTATTAAAGACGGTTTATATTTTGGAGGAATGGTGGCTAAAGAAGAAGCAATTGAAGTAGAAGGTATTGTAATAGAGGCGTTGCCAAATACAATGTTCCGGGTTAAATTACAAAATGAGCATGTTATTTTGGCTCATTTATCAGGTAAAATGCGCAAGCATTATATTAGAATTGTTCCGGGCGACAAGGTAAAAGTAGCACTTTCACCTTACGACTTAGATCGCGGACGAATAATTTTTCGCGAACGCTAATAGTCACGCTTGATCTTTTACGTAAAAAAGGGACTGCCCTACTTTTTAGGCAGCCCCTTTTAATTTTTTATAATAGAAATTTATACAACATCTACCC
>DASRMY010000214.1:0-7184 GCA_035647695.1 Treponemataceae bacterium
TGGTTTTTTCACAGTATACTTAAATTATGTCATTAAACTGGAAAGAAATAAATGCTGTTGTAGATGAACTTGATTTATCTGGAAGTTTTATACAAAAAATTATACAGCCAAACTATGATTCAATAGCATTTTACACATATACAGCAAATAAAGGCCCTCGAACTATTTTAGTTTGTTTAGCTGCTGGAGTATGCCGAATTCATGAAACTAGAAAAAAAATACCTAAGCATGAAACACCGCTACGTTTTATGGAATTTTTACGCAAGCAGATAAAGGGTTCTCGTATACAATCATGTGAACAATTAAATAATGATCGCATAATTAAATTTACACTAACAAATCGTGCTGAAACTTTTTTTATGTTTATACGATTATGGAGCGGAGCTGCAAATATAATAGTAACCGACCCCTCATTAACCATACTTGATGTATTTTATCGTAGGCCTAAGCGCAATGAAATAAGCAGGGGTATTTTTGCACTACCTGAACCACGTACAGCCTGCCAAACTGAATCCAAACAAAAAAACACAGATAGAACAAAAACATTTACTGTACGCAGTTTTGACGAATTAGACAAACCTGATTGTAGCTTTAATCAAAAAGTAGAGCTTTGGTATAGCGAACACGGTAAAAGTCTTTCACGCGAAGCTCTATTAGAACAAGCTGAACGCAAATACAAAACACAGCGTAAAAAACTAGAAACTGCTATTAGTCGGCTCGAAAAAAAACGCAGGAGCTTTTTGTCTGCTGAAACATGGAAACATCAAGGAGACCTCATTTTAACATATGGACACATAATAAATGGAGAAAGTAATTTTTTAGAATGCCATGATTATGAAAACGATCAAATAGTAAAAATTGAAATTGATCCGCGTAAAAACGCGCAAGACAATGCAATCGTGTATTATGACAAATATAAAAAATCAATTTCAGGACTGAGTAAGTTAGAACATGACATTAAAAATGCACAAGAAACAATTCTTGATCTAGAAAATAATTATAAAGCATGCCTACAAGAAGAAAACCCTATACGTATGCAACAAATGCTACGAAAGCAAAGTACTCCTCGTCAAAAAATAAAAAACAAACAGCCGGGATTACGTTATCATATTAAAGGCTGGCATATAATTGTTGGCAGAACCGCACGTGAAAATGATACCTTGTTGAGGCATTATGTAAAAGGTCGAGACATGTGGTTACATACACGCGATTGGCCAGGAGGGTATGTTTTTATAAAACAACAACGCAATAAAACAGTTCCCCTAGAAATTTTATTAGATGCGGGAACCTTAGCGGTTTATTATTCAAAAGGAAGAAAAGCCCGTACGTGCGACTTATATTATACTGAAGTAAAACATCTTCGTCGTGCTAAAAATGGTCCAAAAGGCCTTGTATTACCAACAAATGAAAAAAACCTTACGATTACATTAGATGAGGTGCGTCTTAATAAAATTCACTCACAGCAAGATATCTAATTTTGCATAAGGCAAAGGGAGAAAAATGAAAAATCTATATCATACCACAAGAGGCCTAGATACACATGCAGTAGAAACCTACGGTCTTACAGAAGATATTATGATGGAAAATGCTGCTATTGCCTTAGAAAAAGAAATTGTTACATATGTTTCTAAAAACAAAGAAGACATAGTGTCAAAAAAAATAGGCGTTTTAATAGTTTGTGGTGGTGGCAATAATGGTGCAGATGGGTATGTGCTTGCACGACATCTTGTTGGCCATAAAAAAATAGACGTTTATATTTGGCAAGCAAAAGAGCCAAAAAGCCCCATGTGTAAACTACAGGCAACGCGAACACAAGCATGTTTTGAACAAGAAAATCTGTATCAAAGTCATTATTTAGATACAGAAATGCTCCCCTGCTCTCACAGAGAAATTCTAGTAGATTGTTTTATCGGCAGTGGTTTTAAGGGAGCCTTAAAAAATGATGCTGCTGCAATTATTAAAACAATAAACAGCCTACATACCTCGCATGTATTTTCCTGTGATGTACCAAGTGGCCTACCAGCTGATTTTAGTTTTGCAAACACAGTAGTTTGTGCCAATAAAACTATTACCATGGGTGCGTATAAAACAGCGCTGTTTTCTGAGTGTGCAAAAAAACATGCAGGTAAAATTACCTGTGCAAACCTTGGTATTAGTAAAAAATTATTTGAATCAGTTTTGTCTGAAAAACAAAATGCCTCTACAGACTCACCCCATCTAGCCATTCGATACGAAGCAAAGCTTCTTGAAAAAAAAGACCTTATACTACCCCATCGTAAAAACCCAAATGCACACAAGGGAACTTTTGGGCATGCAGCAATTTTTGCAGGTGAAAAAAGTGGAGCAGCTATTATTGCCGCTCGTTCTGCTATAAGCTTTGGGGCTGGCTTAGTTACTGTTGTTGGCAATTACATACCTAATTGTCCCTGTGATATTATGCAATCAAAGACCGTACCAACTAAAGCAGTAATTTGTGCTGGTCCTGGTCTAGGAAAAGACAAGTCTATATTGACTAAGACAGTCACATGGCTTTTAAAACATCCTACTACACATTGCGTTTTAGATGCTGATATATGTTATCATACACATTTAGCCTCTTTATTAGAAACTCGTAGTAAAAATGAACTTGAGAAAAAAACTATAATAACTCCACATCCAAAAGAATTTGCAAGCATTTTAAAACTATCTAATCTTGTACATGAACAAGATTGCACTGTCGAATATATAAAAAACAATAGCCTTGAATTAGTTAAAAAATTTTGTCGCACCTATCCAGGTATTGTCTTGCTATTAAAAGGCTCTACGCAAATAATTGGTTATTGTGCACACAGGCAAACAGCAGCAAGTGTATATTTAAACCCGTGGGGTAACGTATGTCTTGCAAAAGGCGGTAGTGGAGATGTTTTATCTGGCCTTATTACAGCATTAGTGGCTCAAAACTACTCGGCTTTAGACGCTGCAATTCAAGCAAGCCTTGCACTTACCTTAGCTTCTAAGTATGGGTTAAAATCAGGAGCTATACAAAGCGATTATAGCATGAGCCCCTTTGACATACTAACGGCTATAAAAGAATTACCGCAAAGCATCCAAAAATAAGTATTGCTACTTTGTAAAAGATAGATACACTAACTCTGTATCTATCTTTTTTTAGTATATGTGACATATTGATAGTCTAATTCTGCGTGTACTGTTTTTTCGAATGTCTTTGTGTATTGGGTTGTATCAAATTTAGGGAAATAACAATCGCCCTCAATTATTGCATCTATTTTGGTAACATAGAGTTTTTCGCAAAGAGGAAGAGCTAGTTCATAAAGGCGAGCACCCCCAGCAATAAAAATATCCCCACCATATTGCCTCGCCCTTGCAATAGCTTCCTCAAAGCTACCAACAGTCACACAGTTAGTTGCAGAAATATTCTTTGTTGTTGAAACAACAATTGTAAAACGATGAGGCAGGGGGTGCCCGATTTCTTCATATGTTTTTCGTCCCATAATAACAATATTACCTGTGGTAAGCTCTTTAAATCGTACTTGCTCCCCACTAAGATTCCAAGGAATTCGACCCTTATTACCAATGAGACGATTACGCGTGTATGCAACAATTAAAGCTATCATTTAACGTAACTCTAAATTACCAGTATAAAGCTGATTATATGTACCATTTAAAGCGATGAGTTCTTCATGATTTCCACGCTCACTAATGCGCCCATGTTCCATTACTATAATAACATCGGCATTTTTTACTGTAGAAAGTCGATGTGCAATAATAAAGACCGTTCGTTCTTTCATAAGAGTACGCATTCCTTCTTCAATAAGAGCTTCTGTTCGTGTGTCTATCGAGCTCGTTGCTTCATCTAAAATTAAAATAGGTCGCTGGGCAATTTCAGCACGAGCAATAGACAATAGCTGCCTTTGTCCTTGCGAAAGATTGCCCCCATCCGCTGTTATAACTGTATCATAGCCATTTTTCATGTATTTTATAAAGGAATGCGCGTTAGAACTTTTAGCGGCTTGTACAACTTCTTCGTCACTTGCTCTTAGCCGACCATACCGAATATTTTCGGCGATGGTACCAGTAAAAAGATGTGTATCTTGCAAAACCATAGCTAGAGAGCCCCGCAAACTATCCTTTGTTAAATCTTTTACAGGTATTCCATCTACAGTAATAGAGCCTTCGTGTATATCATAAAAACGATTTATAAGATTTGTTATAGTTGTTTTACCAGAACCAGTAGCACCTACAAGAGCTATTTTTTTACCAGATTTTGCCCATAAACTTATATCGTGAAGAATTGTTTTATTTTTTTTATAACCAAATGTCACATTTTTAAGTCTAATATCTCCCTGTACATTTTTAAGCTCCCGTGTACCTGTATCAGGTTCAGGGGCAACATCTATAACTGCAAAAACTCGCTCTGCACCAGCTAGGGCGGTTAAAAATTTATTAAATTCTTGACTAAGTTGTTGTACTGGACGAGCAAATGTTCGGCTGTACTGCAAAAAGGCTGCGATTGTACCAATATCCATACTACCTGAAATTGTAAGCATACCACCCACCATGGCAGACAGGGCAAAATTAAGGTTTGATATATTACTTAAAATAGGCATAAGTATAGAACCAAGAGTGTTCGCCTTTATTCCATCACTGCAAAGTTTTTCATTTAAGACGGCAAACTCTTTTTTAGCCTTTTTTTCGCGACAAAAAACTTGTACAACTTTTTGACCAGAAATCATTTCCTCAAGATGGCCATTGAGGGTACCAAGACTTTTTTGTTGGCTACGAAAAGCTTTTGCAGAACGTTTACCAACTGTACCTATTATGAAAACCATAATAACAAGCATGAGTATAATTAAACTTGTTAATAAAGGTGACAAAATCATCATCATAACAAATACGCCAACAACTGTTAAACAAGCATTGAGCATATTAGGTAAGCTTTGCCCAAGCATATTTCGTAAAGTATCTATATCATTAGTAAACAAACTCATGCTTTCACCGTGAGTCCGTTTATCAAAAAAGCTTAATGGCAATTTTTCCATTTTTTTAAACAAATCTACACGTATCCGATACAGCGATTGAGTTGAAATTTTTAGCATAAGGCGAGCACGGCCCCATTCGCCAATAGCACCTAGTATATAAACCCCTGCCATCATTGCTAAAAACTTAAAAAAACCAGATAGTTCTGGGTTTGCATAGCCAATAAAAGGCACAATATAATTATTAAGCAACGGTTTTAAAAAGTAATTACCCGCAACCATCGCACCAGAAGAAATAAAAATTAAAAAACAAACTGGTATTAAAAGCCATTTAAGGCGTTGCATATAGCTAAAAATTCTAATAAGTGTCTTAAAGGTGTTTTTAGGCTTTTCACTAGGTTTCTTCATTGGTGGTGGCATTAGTTAACCTCCTTTGTTTGACTAATACAGGGAGTCGAATCCATGCCAGCACATTGTTGCTCATACACTTCGCCATATATAGTACTTGTATAAACTAATTCATCATGGGTACCAACATCAACTATTTGCCCATCATCAATAACAAAAATCTGATCTGCATCTTGAACCGAATTAATGCGTTGGGCAATAATTATTTTGGTGGTATCAGGTAATGATTTTTTTAAGCCTGCCCTTATACGTGAATCTGTAGCCGTATCTACCGCACTAGTACTATCATCAAAAATAAGCACCTTAGGCTTTGCCAACAGTGCGCGGGCTATGCAAAGCCGTTGTTTTTGACCACCAGAAACGTTAACACCACCCTGCCCAAGCATAGTTTGATACCCATCTGAAAAACCCGTAATAAAAGAATGTGCATCTGCTACCGTACAGGCTTCGATCAAATCTTCATCACTAGCATCTTCATTGCCCCATTTAAGGTTTTCTGCAATAGTTCCCGAAAACAAGACATTGTTTTGTAACACCATCGAAACATTTTTACGTAATTCTTCTAATTCATAATAGCGAACATCTATACCATCAATAAAAACAGTACCGCTAATAACATCATAAAGACGAGGAATAAGTTGCACTAGGGTAGTTTTAGAAGAACCTGTTCCTCCAATAATACCAACTGTTTGGCCTTTTTTTATTTTCAAATTAATATCTTTTAACACACAATTGTTTGTATCTTCTGTATAACTAAAAAAAACATTTTTAAATTCAACCGTGCCAGAATGTACAGTGTATATATCGTTAGTCTTACTTGCTAGAGTTATAATACTAGGCTTTTCGTCTAATACCGCAACAATACGTTTTATACTCGCTTGACTTATAACAAAAGTAACAAAAATCATGGCAAGCATTAAAATTGCAAAAAGCACTTGTCCTGCATAGGTGATTAAACTAATTAGCTCACCTGTCAACAAAGTGCCATTAATAATCATTATACCACCGCGTAATTGAATAACAATAATAGTTGCATAGAGTAAAAAAGTAGCAATTGGAAACGCTTTTATAATAAGATTTTCAGCATTAAATTGAGCCTTTCTAACCTCATCAGCAGCCTTGTGAAATTTTTCGTTTTCATAATCTTCTCTAACAAAGGCTTTTATGGTACGTATTGCAGTTAGATTTTCACGCACAATCCCATTTAGGGCATCATATTGTTTAAGCATTTTTTCAAAAAGGGGAAATGCTTTTTTTGCAATAACGGCAATAACAAGTACAAGAATAGGAATTATAAAAAGAAAAACAGTTGAAAGGTTTTTATTAATATAAAAACACATGCTTACAGCCATAATAAGCATAACTGGAGCACGAACAGCTACCCTAAGAGTCATCAAGTACATGTTTTGAGTGTTTGTTACATCTGTTGTAAGACGAGTTACCAGACTGGCAGTACCAAATTTGTTTGTGTTTTTAAATGAAAAATCTTGCACATTATTAAACATTCTTTGTCTTATATTTTTTGCAAAACCAAGCGCACCCACAGAAGACCAGCGCGCTGATAAAGCCCCCACTAGCATTGACACTAATGCTATGACTACCATTTGAATTCCAACACGCACTGTATATGAGATGTCACTGTTTACAATACCCACATCAATAATACGAGCCATTAAAACAGGAATAAGCGTTTGTAAAAAGACTTCAAATACCATTGCAATAGGTGCAAAAATAGAAGCACGAATATATTTTTTGTCCAATCCTTTGAACAGTTTTTTAAAAAAAATCATATATTAAATA
>DASRMY010000215.1:0-2640 GCA_035647695.1 Treponemataceae bacterium
CTAATGCGTATGGGCATGGGACAATAGGTGTTTCTCGTCTTTTACTCGAGTATGGTGTAGACATGCTTGCCGTGGCGGCCCTTTCAGAAGCGGCCGAACTAAGAAAAGCAGATATCAACGCATCATTGTTATTATTTAGTCTTCCTTTATTTGAAGAAATACCAGATATTTTAAAATATACTGTTGAACCATTTGTTTTTACAGAAGATTTTATAAAAACATTGAATATATATGCAAAAAAAGAAAAAAAAATTGTAAACGTTCATTTAAAAATTGATACAGGAATGGGGAGAATTGGCTGTGCCCCTGAACAAGCTACTTCTTTAGCAAAGTTAATTACTACACAGAGCAATTTACACTTAGCAGGGTGCTGTACACATTTTGCTACTTCTGATTCCTTAAGCAAGAAAGATAGCAATTATACTAAAAAACAAATAAAAGTATTTAAAAATTGTATACAATCAATAAAAGAATGCGATATAATCCCTGGAATTTGCCATTGCTCTGGAACAGGTGGTACATTGTTATACCCTGAAGCTCAATTTGATATGATACGACCGGGTCTAGTTGTTTATGGCTATTATCCAAGTACTGATGTAGAAAAAAAAGTAAAAAAGCAGTACAAAACCTTTGAAATATTTCCTGTAATGGAATTGCAAACTAAAATAACCAGTATAAAGACAATTAAGGCAGGAGAAAGTGTTTCTTATGGAAGAATATGGACAGCAAACGAAAACACAAGAATTGCAACAATCCCTCTTGGGTATGCTGACGGACTAAAACGATCTCTTTCTCCAGGATTGTTAGTGTTAATAAATGGCAAACAATATCCTGTTGTTGGTAGTATCTGTATGGATCAATGCATGATAGATATAGGAACAAAAGAAAAAATATGCACAGAGGATATAGTTACTATTTTTTCTGATTATAAAAATGCTCAAAGTTTAATAACACAAGCAGACTTGGCAAATACAATTGTTTATGAAATATTAACTGGAATAATGCCAAGGGTCCCTCGTGTGTATCTTGATTAAAAAACATGTTGTTATACATATTGAGTGATTATAAGTAAGACAACTATTAGTAAGACAATAGAAAGAAGATATACCCAAAAGGGAAGAGAGTCATCACTAACTCTGTTTTTTTTAAACCTTTTGCGTTTTACATTGTTAGCATCTTTTTTAGTATTTGATTTAGTTTTTTTATCGGTCGCGTAGCCACATTGCGGACATCCATCTTTAAATAAGTTATTGCTTCCTGTATAAGCACAATGAGGACAACGGACAGATGCAAAAAAACGTCCGCAATACGGACAAAACTTTGCATCTCCGTCTACTTCACGGTCACAACATTCACAAAAAAAACGTGCTTTTTTATTTTTCTTTGCCATATACCTTCCTTTCTTGCTCCAGGCACGTTTTTAGGGTTTGTGTTTGGTTAAAATACAAAATTCAATTGAATCCTCATCTATCCCTTGAATTTGGACTGAAACTTGTTGTGATTTAGAATCATAATCAAGGGTTGCATTAGCAATTTTAATACCAAAGCGAAGCGAAGAAATATCTTTTTTATCGTTAGGAATAAAGGTAAACAGGGGAGAATTATAGTGCTTTACTGTACCAGAAATTAGAAGGCCTGTTTTAGGATGATTAAATGCAAAGGTATTTAAAAATATTGTTTCTTTTTCATCTGCTTCTTCAGTTGTTTTTTCGTCAATGTTTTCTGAATCATAATGTATAGTATTAAATGTTTCTGTGGTTATTTTTTTACAATTTAAAACCTGAGCTATTTCTTCGTCTTCTTCACTAAGTTCTTTTTCACTTATTAGGTATATTGTTGGAGCAGTAGGTGTAAAAATAGTTCGGACGTATTGTACTACAGTTTTCCATTGTCTGGGATAATCAGAAACACTAATTAATATAATATCAGGGTTAATTTCTTCAAGATTATCAACAGCTTTCAAAACCCAACGATAAATAATTGTTGCATAATTATTTTTTTCTAATAGTATCTTATACTTATTAATTAAACTTTCTGTTTCTGCTGCAATTAGAGCTTTCATTCCGTGCCTAAATTATCAACTGTATAATCATAAATGTGCCAAATGCCATCTCGTTGTCGTAGCAAGTACGTATACCTCTTTTTTTCAGTAAAGTTAGCGTATTCAAACCATTCTAAAACACTTACACTACCTTCAGAAGCAGTGTAAGTAGTTTTTTCAATTTTAAATTTTGTTGGAAGGGAAACAATTTCTGTGTCTATCATAGATTGTGATAAGTCAAATTTATAGTTTTTCAAAAGCCGAGCTCGCTCATTAGCTGAAACTGACCGATATTTTCTAGCTCGTGCTTGGTCTCTTAGATACATGTGCTCTAAATCTATGTATAAAAAAAACTGATCCCATAAACTTTTTTGTCTAGCTGTAATTGTTTGCGATACAACTTTGTCTGGAGAAAGGCTTTCTTGTTGTAAAATTGATGCTGAGTCACCAGCCATAGCAAGTTTTGTTGATGCTGCAATGTTTGGTGATGGTTTAATTTCAAGACTAAGCCTGTTCGATGTAATTTTTGTAAATTTAGATTTATATAATTCTGGGTAAAAAGATACTTCAAAATAATACATGGCAGGATTGGTTATATG
>DASRMY010000216.1:0-5883 GCA_035647695.1 Treponemataceae bacterium
CCATTGAAGACGTTTTTTCTTCAATGGGTAAAAAACCCTATTCACATGGGTTAATGTGTGCAGCATTGTTTACTTATACACAATACTTTAGAGTTTAACGATTACTGCTATATGGCTCATATTTTCTATTTGAAGAATATGTACCTTCTCTATACTCACCACTTATGCTTGGAATTTTCATATTCATTCCAGGGTGTATTAGATCTGGATTATCTGAATCAGGAATAGCATCTCGATTTGCTTCATAAAGATTTTCCCATAAAAGCGGGTTATTATAAATGTATGAGCGTCCAGAAATATTCCAAAAACAATCCTTATCACTTTCCCATGGCTTTACCACATAATATTCTGGTAAAGGCACTACTTCTTTTACCGTTGCAAGTGCATCTATAGCTTGATTGGCAAAGCTTTCTGCTTGCTCATATGTTTCAGCCTCAAATGCAGCATAACCATTATCAAGTGCTGTTTTGCCTGCAGTATATGCCATAGGATATAAAACTGGTGCACGAACCTTTTCAGCCCATGTCATTCTATTTTCAGCATATTTAAGACGAGTGTTGGCTGAATATTTAGCAAGCATTAGATTTGTATAACTTTCTGATAATGCAGCGTTTTCTTCAGCCAGCAATGCATATTCTACAGCTGCATCATAATTGCCTTCATCAAAAGATTGTTCCGATTTTACAGTGTATTCCCGAGCTAGTCTTTGGTATGGATTATTTGTATAACTAGCGGCCGACAAGGGGAGTAATGCACAAAAAATACTAACTATTAAAGCAATACTAATTTTTTTCATTATTCACCATCCTTTGCAGTTTCATCTTGTTCCGTTTTTTGTACTGCAGCCTGTTTAGGACTCGACTCTTCAATAGGAGCAATAGAATCTGCTTCTACAGCTTTTGCCTTAGACTCTTCAATTCGCTGCTTTGCACGATCGATAGACTCTCTGGCAACTTCTCTTTTTTGTTTAACTTCTTTATAAATGCTGAGCATTTGTTCATGACTACTACTAAACAAATCATATGCCTGCTCAGATTCACCTTCAGCTAACTTTTGGTCAGCATGAGTAAATATTGCCACTGCATTGGTATAATTTTTTTTTGACGCAACACCTGCTTTTACCGAATCAGCTTGTTTTTTAACATCAAGAACTTCAGATCTTTTTTCACGAGCCTTCTTATTGAAAGCCGTCTTAAGAACAATATCGAAAGATTCTGCGGCGAGTGTTGCTGCAGCTAGAATTTCACTTCCTGCTGCACCATTTGTAAACAAGGCCTGAGCTTTTTCGTACGCCTCGTTTCCTTTTTTATAATTTGTAGCATCTTCTTCTACAAAGTCAAAACCTACAATTCGCTCGTTACGAGAGGAAGCCAAGGATGCTTGTTCTAGCGCCTGATATAATAATAGCATGTTTTGTGCATTTTCATTATATTCTTTAGCATCACCACCGTCCTCATACACAACTTCAATTTCTCGTGCATTCACATCTAGCACTGAAAGCTCATCAGGTAAATAAAGCTCAGCACCAGCAGCTACTGCCATTACCCTCGCTTCTATTATTTTCTCTGCTAGAATTTTATTTTCGACAACCCAATTGGGTTCACCCTTTACAGTATCTACAACGAGCTCTGTTTTGCTTTCTTGCTCAATAGATTCCTCAACACTTGATTCAACAAGAGCTGGGTCTTCATCTACAAGTTCTTCTGGGGTTGTTTTGCATCCCATTATCCCTAAAATGAATATGCTAAGTATTACAAAAAGGGATAGACTATACTTTTTCATCTTGTCCTCCATAGTTTTAAAATAAAATCTCACCACTTACAGGATACACCTCTTTAGCTTTTATGACAATGTCAAGTATATAAAAACATCACTTTTACTTATTATTATGTTATACTGGTACTATCTTTTACTGGAGGAAAACACATGGCAGACACATTCAGTTTTAAAATTACGAAAGAAATTGGTGTATTATCAACAAATCCTAAAGGCTGGTCCCTTGAATTAAATATGGTTTCTTGGAATAATCGAGACCCTAAATATGATATACGTTCATGGTCACCAGACCATCAAAAAATGGGCAAGGGAGTTACCTTACAAAATGATGATCTTAGTGCATTAAAAAACCTATTAAATGCAATGGATTTGTAAAAAATTTAGTCTTCCAAAGCAATCCCATTTTTAATCACAATACAGTAGATCATTACTTGAAGAATATTCTTTTCGTGTGTTGCCCCACCAGAGCGTATTTGCATATCTGTAGATGACATTAAAGCAAGCAATGCAATGGTACTGCGCAAATTCCAAATGTTAGAAGCATGTGCGTATCTTTTTTGCGCTTTTTTACTTGAAAAACCATTAATTTTTAAATCAAAATCAGAAGGCCGTCCGCTGGCATGTAGCGTATGCCAAATACGCAGCTTTCTAAAACAATAACTTAGCCCTGCAATAAGTTGTATGCTGTTTGATGATTTCGTTTGATTTAATTTTTGTAAAATAGACAAGGAACTTGACAAACGATCTACTGGCACTTTTGAATTATCAGAAAGCGCATTAAACAAGGAAAACGCTGTTTCTTCACGATTATGAGCAAGAACATTTTCAACATCGTCTATGTTTATTGTATGTCCTGCTGCAAAACAAAGAGTAAAACGTGAACATTCATTACGCAACGATTCTGTATTATTTTCAACCATTTCAAGAATTGCTTCTACTGCTTCTGGCTCTATTAGTAGTTTGTTTTTTTTAAACCAGGCAACAAGCCATTGTTCCTTGCGATTTTCAAACATTTCCCAAAATATTTTTTTATGTTGTTTTGGAACAAGTTTTTCTATTTTTTTATCAATACTATTTTCATCAGAAGTCAGGATAAGAAACGAATCATTCTGATTACCTAGCCTTGTTGCAGTATCCAGCCAACCAGCAAGAATTTGTATATCTTCTTTTTTTTTAATAAGCTCAGCATTTTTAACAATGACAAATCGAGCTGCAGAAAACAACGATGCATTAGCTAAAACAGAAACAATTTCATGCATAGAATTTTCAAAAGGATAAAAAGTATGCCGATCAATTTGCCCCATTTTTTTTTCTAGAGCTCGCTGTTGTGTTGTAATTGCATCTTTTTTTTCACCAATCTCTGAGCCTAAAAAAAGAGAAATAGCAGGAAATGTCATTAGTAATTCCTAAGTATATTTGTTAATACGCCAAGAATCCGAAGATCTTGACAATAGATGGGCTTATGTTTTTCATTTTCAGCTTGTAATCTAATACGTTTGTTTTCGCGATAAAACCGTTTAAGTGTAACCAAATCTTCTATGAGTGCAACTATAATTTGACCGTTATTTGCTAGTTCTTGTTTTTTTATTACTGCAATATCACCACTATGAATACCCGCATCAATCATACTGTCCCCACGAACATACAACGCAAAATATTGTGCATCTTTTTCATGGAGCATATTGTTGGGTAAAGATATCATCTCTTGAAAGTTTTCATCTGCAAAAAGAGGTTTGCCTGCAGCAACTGTTCCCAACAACGGTATTTGGACAATTTTTTTACAGGACGTCGTCTTAAAACCATCAACGAGTACTCGTAGTGATCGAGATCGATTATTTGCTTGTGATAAACATCCTTTTTTACGCAAAGCTGTAAAATGATCTTGTATAGCCTTAGGAGAGATTGAAAAATGTGCAGCGGTTTCACGGATTGTTGGCGGACAGGAATTTTCTTCGGTAAAAGAACTGATAAATGTCAGTACTTCACGCTGTCGATCTGTTAACCCTTTCATACATTATTCTTCCTCAAAACTTTTGTCAAACAATTCACTTATTGCTTGTATAGCTGCCTCCGAATCATCACCTTCTGCTTTTAGCCTCAACACTGTATTATAACCTGCCGCCATTGTAATAACACCCATTATTGATTTTGCATTAACAGTTAAATCATCTTTTTCTATAAGTATTTCCGACGAAAACCTATTTGCTGTTTGTGCAATAAGCGCTGCAGGCCTTGCATGTATTCCAGCTCTGTTTTTTACGGTTAGAAGTTTTTCGGTCAATTCAATTCTCCTTATTACCGGATAATCCGGTTTATCAGTATATATCATCGTTGCCGTAATAAGTAGATTCGGCTTCAGTATTTTCTATCCATTTTAAAACATTTTGATTAAATTCACGGGCTGAAAAATACCCCATAGATTTAAGTCTCTCGTCCATGGCTGCGGTTTCTAGTATAATGGGAATGTTTCGCCCTGGCTTAACAGGAATTTCTAGTAAAGGAACCTTAACACCTAACAAATCTATCGTTGTTTCATCAGTCCCTATACGGTCATACACCTTTTGCACATCCCACTCTTCAAGTTTAACAACCAGCTGAACTTGTTTTTGCTCTCGTATTGCACCAACCCCATACAATTGCTGAATATTTATAATCCCCAAGCCACGAATTTCCATATGGTGACTAATCATTTTATTTGGCCCCTTGCCGAGAACAATATTTCCGTTTACACAACGAATCTGAACTACATCATCTGCAACAAGACGATGCCCCCTTTCAATAAGCGCAAGAGCTGTTTCACTTTTACCAACTCCAGAATGTCCCAGAATAAGAATACCAAGACCATATACTTCTAAAAAAACCCCATGCATGCTTTTATGTGGTGCAAATATATCGGAAAAAACACGCAAAAGGCGAGTTGAAAATTCAGTTGATTCTAAATCTGTTACCAAGATAGGACAACCTGCTTCATCTGCTATGATTGTAAAATCATCAGGCGGAATAATATTATGTGTAAATACAGAACAAGGAATAGAATATGAAAAAAGCTGCTTAATGGTACTTAGATTTTTCTCAGTTATAAGCTTTGATACATAAGCATTTTCACCGCGACCGAAAAGCTGAACACGCAAGTGAGCAAACGAATCAAAAAAACCTGATAAAGCAAGCCCTGGCCTGTTAACATCAGGAACATTTATATCTCGGGACAAACCACGGCGTCCACTTATGCATCTTAGATTAAGAGAATTATGCCCTTTCAGTTCAAGATCAAGAAGATCTAAAACTGTAAATTTTTTAACAGTCATTGAGAATACTATACACATAACAAAGATGTTCTTCAAGCAGAAAAAAATACAAATTTTTCAAGTGCGTGCGCAATACCACACTCATCATTTGTACGTGTGACATACCAAGCAACCTCTTTTACTTCATTTAAAGCATTACCCATAGCAACCCCATGAGGACACTTTTTTATCATATCATAATCATTCATATAATCACCAAAGCACATAATTCTTGTTTTGTCTATTTTTAAATATCTTGATAAATGATCTAGTGTATTTGCCTTGGTTGTTCCAGCTGGAAGCACCTCTAAAATAGAGGAAGCTGAGCGAAAAGTTTCTATGCCGGGATACTGTAGACTTTTTAGTTTTTTTTCAAAGGCTCTTAGTTTGTTATCATCTGCATCTCTTGCAAGAACCTTATACACAGAATGATTATTGCAATGCCATTGTGTATAAAAAGAAAACCATGAGGCTATGTGTCCTTGTATATTAAACACCGAGTGCATTTTATCATACCATTTAGTATGCGAGTTTACATAGTAAGTATCTTTATCAAAAACAACAGGAACAAGACCAGCTTCTTCAATTAGAGAAATAATATCTTTTACAATGCGTAGATCAATCGAAACATCATTAATTACTGCCCCCTGCCACTCAACATAATTTCCATTAAAACAAGATAATATGCAGGGAATTTGCATTTCATCAGCTATAGAAGTTAGCCCTGCTCTAAAGCGGCCAGAGACAAGGGCAAACATAATGTTTTTTTCATGCCACGCTCTTTGTATTAATTCTTTATCCCATTTATTAATGGTATTATTAC
>DASRMY010000217.1:0-4199 GCA_035647695.1 Treponemataceae bacterium
CTATCAGTTCGCCTCTCATTGCAGACAGGAGGCTCTAGTACATAGTAAACATCTAAACCGCATCCACATAGTAGTATGCACAATGCGGTTATAAAATAAAAACAAATGTTTTTATTTTGCATTTTTCCTTTCAACCTTTAAGGCAATTATTCGTGATTTTGCCAAATTTGCCCAATCATTACTAGCAAAGGCATCTACTAATCTTGTATATGTTTCTATTGCATTTGTATAGTTACCTTGCTGTTCGTGAATTCTCCCCATGTTAAAATATGCGCGGGGAGCAAGAGCAAAAGACTCATAGCTTATTGCAGCTGCATAATTTTCTATTGCAGATTCGTTGTCTCCCATTTCTTCTGCACAAATAGCTGCATTATAAAAACACAATGGAGCGGTGTACGCATCTGTGGCATGAGCTGCCTGCAACCAGCTTTCTTTTGCACATTCCCAGTTTTTATCTCTAAAACTTATCTCAGCGGCAAACATATGAGCTCTAGCAGCAACAGTACCATGTGAAGAATTAGCAAGGTCTTTTGCACGCATTAGTATATCTTGGACAATTATAGCATCAATTTCTTGATCTTTTTGTGCTTGGGCAAGTTCTACGGTAAGAGTATCTAATTTTTCTAACCCAGATTTACGAATGCTTTTGCTAACTGAGGTTGCAATAATTATTGTTATAAGAGTTATAAGCACCACAATAAAAACAGTAATTATTATTATGCGGTTTTTTTCTATAAAACTACCCACTTTGCTAGCTGTATCTTTTGTTGCTTTTTTATTCATTTTATTTTCTCCTTACTTACGAATATCTAGCTCTTTTAATAGTCTAGATAGATATGTTCTTTGTATTCCAAGTATTTGGGCTGCCTTTGTTTGATTCCAGTTTGTTTGCCCGAGTATTTTTTTTAAGTATACTTTTTTAAACTGGTCAATTGCTGTTTTAAGTTCCTTATTATCACCTAGATCACCTAAAACACCATCTAAGCAATCTTTATTACTTACTCTTGTTGTTTTTAAAAGTAAATCTGAAACCTGAATATACGGGGGAACTCCAAAAACGCAAGCTCTTTCTATTGCATTCTGTAATTCTCTAACATTTCCAGGCCATGAATAATTTAGCAATATATCTTTTGCTTTATCAGAAAAACCTAAAAATTTTTGCTTTACTTCTCTATTAGTCTTTTGCAAAAAAAAGTTTGCTAGTTCAATAATGTCTTCTTGTCGTTCGCGTAATGGTGGAATATTAATAGGTAATACATTTAAACGAAAATATAAATCGCTCCTAAAATTTTTTTCTTGTACCATTTTTTCAAGATTTCTATTAGTTGCTGCAACTATACGGACATCAACTGAAATTGTATTACTAGAACCAACTCGTTCAAATGTTTTTTCTTGAATAACGCGTAACAGCTTACCTTGCAAATGGAGTGGCAACTCACCTATTTCATCTAAAAAAAGCGTGCCTCCATCCGCTGTTTCAAAGCGTCCTTTTCTATCTGTAATAGCTCCTGTAAAAGCTCCTTTTACGTGTCCAAAAAGCTCACTTTCTAACAATTGTTCTGAAAGTGCTGCACAATTAACTCTAATAAAGGGCTTATCATTCCTCGGGCTATTTAAATGAATTTGCTCTGCAAAGAGTTCTTTTCCTACTCCACTTTCACCTAATATTAATGCTGAGGAATTGGTTTTAGCAACTCTTTTAATAACCTCTAATAAATCTAAAACAATAGGACTTTTAGCTATAAATTCATGATACCCTTGACCTAATGAAACAGCTTTTTGAAGCTTTTGTATTTCATTTTGTGCTTGATGATAGGTATCAGCGTTTTGATATGCAACGCTTGCCAATCCACACAATAACTCAATAATTTCTAAATCGCTTTGAGTAAATTCAAACTTTTCTGCTTTATTTAATAACTCAACCACACCTATAGGATTATTGTTTATGCGAAGTGGAACGGCAATCATATTATATGTTTTATAGCCAGTTTTAAATTGCATATCTTTCATGTATCGTCGATCACCTGGTACATCATTGATAATAAGTGGCTTATTATTTTTTACAACCCAACCTGCAATACTGGCATCTACCTTAACAGGAACAGTCTTTGCCTCAATACCCTTTGGTCCAAGAGCAACAGTAAAGCGCAATGTGTCTTTGTCTTCTACTAAAAGAATTGACGATGATTCACATTTAACAAGACGCATTGCTGATTCTAGTATGTGTACCAGCAATGCGTCTACATCAGTGTAACTTGAGTTAATTCTTGAATTAATTTCTATGAGTGTGTTAAGTTTTTCAACATCTATTGGGACTGACGGAACAACACTACTCACAAAAACAACCTTACTTCTCTTTTAATAGATCAGCAAAAGGATTGTATGCATCACCATCACTTTGTGTACTATTTGCAGCCATATATTGAGACATTTCTGCTCGTTGCATTTTCTTTTTAAATTCGCGAACCGAAAATGCAGCTTTTTGTTTTTCAACATTTACGTCAACAACAAAAACATTGATTTTGTCACCAACTGTATATTTTTTAACAGCTTCTTCAAAGGGTTCTGTACGATTATCGCTTAAGTTAGCTTTATTAACTAACCCTTCGATTCCACATTCTACCCGTACAAAAATGCCAAAATCGACAATTGATACAATCTCACCTTCTAAAGTTGAGCCTGGTTTATGATCTTTAGCAAACTGAACCCAAGGGTTATCTACAAGTTGCTTTACCCCAAGTCGTATACGACGTGCTTCAGGATTAACATCGAGGATAATAACTTCAATTTCTTGATCCACACTAAGTTCGCTGCCTGGATGCCTCACTTTTTTAATCCATGAAAGGTCATCAGCATGCAAAAAGCCGTCAATTCCTTCTTCAAGTTCTACAAAAGCACCAGCATTAGTAATTTTTACAACTTTTCTTGTTAGTTTTGTATCAACAGGATATTTTTCTGCAATGGTATCCCAAGGGTTTTCTTGTACTTGTTTTAGCCCAAGTGAAACACGTCCTGCTTGAATGTCATAGCCAAGAACCATGCAATCGATTTCATCACCAATAGATACTACATCGCTCGGCTTTTTAACTTTTTTAGTCCAGCTAAACTCGCTTATATGTACTAACCCTTCAATGCCTTCTTCTAATTCTATAAAAGCACCAAATTCTGCAAGCTTGGTAACTGTACCTTTTACAATATCGTTTACATGATATTTTTCTTCAAATTGAAGCCATGGATCTTCTGTAAAGTGTTTGAGTGAAAGATTAATTCGTTTTTCTTCAGAATCAAGACGTATTACTTTGAGTTCTATTTCTTGTCCTTTTTTGACAAAATCTTTTGGTCGCGTTACATGCCCCCAACTCATATCGTTGATATGTAGCAGGCCATCAAACCCACCTAAGTCAATAAATGCACCAAAACTTGTAAAACTTTTTACAGCACCTTTAACAATATCACCTATTTGCACTTCTCCAAAAAAAGCATCTCGGTTTTTCGTAATTGCTTCTTCAAGATATTTCCTGCGGTTAACAACAACATTTGCCTTATTATCAGAATACAAACGTTCTATATAAAAATTACTAACCAAACCAATAAGTTTTTCTGATTTCTCTACTTTTTGACTATCAGATTGACTAATAGGTAAAAATGCTGAAACATTTGCACCAAGGCTTACCTCATAACCGCCTTTTACAACTTTGGCAATTGTTCCTTCAATTGGCTCTTTGTCTGCAAAAGCTTGTCGTAGGTTTTTCCATAATTGTTTTACATCAGCTTTTTGCTTTGAGACAACTAATTCACCGTATTTGTTTTCTTTTGTTACAAGAACAACACTTACGATATCACCTATTTTTGGCAAATCCTTAAATTCTGAAACAGGTATTTTGCCTTCGGATTTATATCCTACATCTACAAAAACTTGCTCAGCCGTTAACTGTATAACAGTCCCGTCTACTAATTGACCTTCTTCAAGCGAATCAATACTTTTTAAATACTCTTCCTGTAATCGTGTTTGATTTTCGGCCTTTTTTTCAGCCTCTTTCATCTCCACTTCCGTCTGATCCATATTAAACCCTTAATTGTGAATTTTGCTTGTAATTATCTCACAAACCTCTTTTATCGTCAAGTCCGATGTATCAATATACTCCGCATCTTTTGCAATTTTTAATGCTCCAACCGCTTTGTTTTTATCGATTGTATCT
>DASRMY010000218.1:0-4810 GCA_035647695.1 Treponemataceae bacterium
ATTACGTACTATGGTGCACGTTCATGTTGCTTCAGTAGATCAGCTTACCTATGAAGAATTTACTCGATCTGTACCTACGCCAACAACTATGGCTGTTATAAATATGGATCCCTTAAAAGGTAATGCCATTCTAGAAATTGATCCAGCAATAACATTTAGCATTATAGATCGCCTTTTTGGTGGTCAAGGAACTGCAACAAAGGTTCAACGTGATCTTACTGATATTGAACAATCTGTTATGGACGGTATTATTGTTCGTATTCTTGCAAATATGCGAGAAGCATGGACACAAGTAATAGATTTACGTCCTCGTCTGGGACAAATTGAAACGAATCCACAGTTTGCACAAATTGTACCTCCCTCAGAAATGGTTGTTTTAGTAACGTTAGAAACTAAAATAGGTGATGAAGAAGGAATGATGAACTTTTGTATTCCATATATTACAATTGAGCCTATTATTTCTAAGCTTTCTTCTCAATTTTGGTTTTCAAGTGTACGTCGAAGTTCTACTACCCAATACCTTGGGGTGCTAAAAGAAAAACTTTCAACTGTAAATATGGACCTAGTTGCTGAAATAGGTACAATAAATTTACCTATTCGTGATGTTTTAAGTTTACGATTGGGCGATATTGTCCGATTATCTAATGTGAGGGTTGGTGATCCACTTTCTTTAAGTATAGGTAACAAAAAGAAATTTTTATGCCAACCAGGGGTTATCGGAAAAAACATGGCAGTTCAGATTACCAAAAAATTAGAAGAAATAGAAGCTGAAGAATTCGAAGAGTTGTCAGCAGAAGGAGATGAATCTTATGAGTGATGGCGCAATATCTCAAGATGAAATTGATGCTTTATTATCTGGAACAGACCTTGGCGGTATGGATTTTGGCGATTCTTCCTCTTCACCAGTTAACCTTGACACATCGTATATTTCAGAACTTGTTAGCACGCTTAAAGAGCAATTAGCAACTAATATGAAAACTATGACTGGTGGTGATGTTAGTGTCGATGATCCAGTTGTTGAAGTTATAGACAGAGAAAGTATGCTAAAAAAAATACCTGACATGGTTGTTGCAATTATGGCAGATTTTTCTAGTGGCCTTGTTGGTGATCACCTTTTTGTAATGCCTCATGAATTTGTACAAAAATTTGTAGGTTTAGTAAATAAAGAAGATGCACCAGATATTGACGAAATGGCTTTGTCTGTTGTTTCAGAATTATTTTCAACATATAGTGGGTTACAAATAACTGAGCTTGAAAAAACAGGAAAGCTTTCTAATCTAGTAGCAAATCCTGCTTCTCCTGTAGATAGTCCTAAGGCTGCTGTGCGTTTTCCACAGGGGTCTTTTGTTCTTATTTCTTATCCTGTTTCGATAGATGGTTCTCCTTATAATATATGGGAAGCCATAGCAATGGAACCTGCAAAAAGCATTACTACTGCTCTTGGCGGGGAGGACCCTTCTGCAGCGCAACCAGTAGCACCTCAGCAAGAAATGCAACAGCCTGTGCAACAACAAATGCAACAGCCTGTGCAACAACAAATGCAACAGCCTATGCAGCAACAAATGCAACAGCCTATGCAGCAACAAATGCAGGGTGGCGCCTTTACTGGCGCAAATGCTGCCAGTGTTCAGCAAATTCAGTATCCAAGTTTAACTCAAGGTGTCGGCAGTATGGAACAAGGTAACATTGGTCTTATCATGGACGTTTACATGGAAATGACTGTTGAACTCGGCCGTACAAAAAAACAAATAAAAGAGATTCTTGGTATGGGTGAAGGTACTATTATAGAACTTGATAAACTTGCTGGTGAGCCAGTAGATATTCTTGTTAATCACAAACCTATTGCTAAGGGAGAGGTTGTTGTTATTGATGAAAACTTTGGTGTTCGTGTAACAGAAATTTTATCACCTATGGAAAGAGTTTCCGACTTGCGTTAATATATACCAACTGTTTATTTAAACTGGGGGGAGGGCTTATTAAAACAGATTCGTTGTTAGCTAATAATGCTTTTAAAAAGTGTGGTTTTTCTTTGCTGCGTCTTTGTACACTAGTGTTTGTTTTTTCGCTTTCTTTTAATGCTTTCTCTACTGAATCTGCTAACAATGAAACCTTAGAGGCAAATACTATAGAAGCAAATGAGCTCGTTACTACAGATGCTAATATTGAAACAAGCTTTGTTTTTACTGATGCAAAAGATACAGAACGTGATGTAGATCTAACTACTGATGATCAGCCGTCAACGTTATGGCTTTTTATTAGAATGATTTTGGTCCTTCTTTTTGTTATTGCACTTATTTATGGGCTTGTGTATTTTCTAAAACGAAGTGGTAAATCTATTGTAAATGATGATCCGTATCTTAAGCGTACTGCTTTACTAACAATTGCTGCTGGTAAAACAGTGCAAGTAGTTACTCTTGGTAATAAAGCATATATTCTTGGTGTTAGTGATAATAATGTTACTCTTATAGCAGAAGTAGATGATGAGGATCTTGTAAATGCAATGAACCTTGCTGCAGATGCCGAACCAGCAGGTAAGGCGAGAGATTTTGCCTCAATATTAGCCAAATTTACCAATACTATATCACAACCCGCTAGTACAGGATTAAAACAACAACAAGAGCGGCTTAAAAACCTATCTAGTACAGAGGATGAGCTATGAGGCTTAACCGTTTTGCGCATTCGTCCAAACGCCGTACTCTTTTTTTTAAGTTTTTAATTGTAGTTATGGTTCTTTTTTTTAGTATATCATCTATTTCCGCTCAATCTACTGTTCCTCCAAATGCTGCTACTGGCACTACAGAGTTCTCATCTAATGTAAATAGGGTCGATATTCCTCTTTTAGATTTGTCGGTACGGCAACCTGAAACCAATCAAGAAGTAGCATTCTCTATTCAGGTGCTTTTGCTCCTGACTATTCTTACTTTAGCGCCAAGCATTCTTATCTTATGTACAACGTTCTTACGGTTTTCTATTGTACTTGATTTTATTAAACGTGCTCTTTCATTGCAGCAGGTTCCTCCTACCGCTGTTTTAAATGGTATTGCTCTTTTTATGACCTTGTTTATTATGTGGCCAACGTTTAATTCCATTTATACTAATGCGTATAAACCCCTTTCTGATGGTACCATAGGTTTGGAAGAGGCTATGAATCAGACAGAATCACCTATGCGGCTTTTTATGTATAGCCAAATGTCTGAGCAAACAGATTATGTTAAACTTTTTATGTCTATATCTGATTTACCTAAGCCGCAAACCCTTGCCGATGTTCCAACGTATGTTCTCATTCCCTCGTATATTTTACATGAGCTGACCGTTGCTTTTAAGATAGGAGTGCTTTTATATATTCCTTTTATTGTTATAGATATGGTTGTTGCAAGTATCCTTATGAGTATGGGTATGATAATGTTGCCTCCTGTACAAATTTCCATGCCGTTTAAACTCATGCTCTTTGTTTTAATAGATGGTTGGGGGCTACTAACTCAGCAACTTTTTGCTTCTATAGTCAGATAATTATTTAAAATCACTTAAAAACTTTTAATTAAGATGGAGGGGTTATGTCAATAGGTTTGTTAATAATGCTATTGCGTGATGGTGTGTTTCAAATTCTAAAACTTGCGTTACCAGTTTTAGGTTCCGCTCTTATTGTTGGTCTTATTGTTGCTCTTTTTCAAGCTACTACTTCAATACAAGAACAAACATTAACCTTTGTTCCTAAACTTGTTGCTATTTTAGTTGTGCTGGCTCTTCTTGGTGGATGGATGTTTGCAGAAATGCGTGAATATACCATTCAGCTTTTTTCAATGATTCCTAATCTAACCTAGGTAGGTTTTGCTCCTTTATGCTTGATATGCTTGTTGCACAAGCACCAATTTTTTTACTTGTTGCTGTGCGTTGTTTTGCACTTATACGAACGCTTCCCCTCTTATCTGTACAAGCTGTGCCACGTATTGCACGTGTTGCGCTGGCTGGTTATATTGCCTTTTTAGTTCTTCCTCGGGCTATAAGTGCTGGCTGGGTTGTTGAACCCTACTCGCTTACGTATTTATTATTATTAATAGGCGAGGCTCTCATTGGTATAATTACTGGTTTTTATATAACATTAATTTTTGCAACCTTTAGTTCTGCTGGCCAGTTTTTCACTTTTCAAATGGGTTTTGGTGCTTCGCAAGTGTATGATGCCTTATCACAGGTAGAAAATCCAATTATGGGACAGTATTTAAATCTTGTGGCAACACTTATGTTTTTACAAAGTGGAGGGTTTCAAAAACTTTTTTTAGGTGGCGTTTTTCGTTCATTTGAATCCATTAGTGCTTTTACTCTTGTTGCACAACGCCAAGAATTTATGAACTTTTTATTAGGTGGTCTTACAGAATTATTTTTAGCTGGTATGCTTATGGCGTTGCCTATTGTTGGTACGCTTTTTTTAATTTCTGTTTCTATGGGAATTCTTTCTAAGGCAGCACCTCAAATGAACTTATTGTCCGAAGGGTTACCGACAACTATTTTAGTAGCCTTTTTATTACTTATGTATTTGTTACCAATTTTATGTGATGCGTTTATACATGTGTTTGATCGTGGTTTTGCTAGTCTTGAAACGCTGCTTATAAGAGTGGGTAAGCCTTTATGATACCAGTTTTAGATGATTTTTATCTAATCAATAACAACGCATCAGTTTCTGTGTTATTAGATTTGCAATGGTTTGCACCCGAAGATGAGGGTAAAACAGAAGAGGCGACTGAGCATAAATTAAAAAAAGCTCGAGATGAAGGACGAATACCCAAAAGCTCTGACTTAAATAGTACCTTAGTTA
>DASRMY010000219.1:0-3190 GCA_035647695.1 Treponemataceae bacterium
GTATACTGATAATTATTGATAAGACTATAAATATAGGGGGAATTGATAGAATATGGCAGTAGCAAAAAAAATTTATGAAAAAATGACAGGCCCTGGCGCAAGTGTTATTAGAAAAATGTTTGAAGAAGGTGCGGCATTAAAAAAACAATATGGCGAAGATAAGGTTTTTGATTTTAGTATTGGAAACCCTGATCTAGAACCAGTTACAAAAATTGAAGATGAAATAGCAAACGTTGCTAAAGATCGAACAAAAGGTCGTCATGGTTATATGCCCAATGCTGGCTATATTGAAGCCCGTACTGCTATGGCAGAAAAAACAAATTTAGAACAACATTTAAATGGCAAACCAGGATCTGGTGTAGGTGAAAAACTTAATGCTGATTATATTGTAATGTCATGTGGGGCAGCTGGCGCGCTCAACACTGTTTTTAAGGCAATACTAAACGAAGGCGATGAGGTGCTCGTGCCAGTGCCTTATTTTGTCGAATATGGGCATTATGTACATAACCATGGAGGAACATTAAAAACAATTTCTGCCACGGAGGACCTTTCAGTCAATGTTAAGGAAGTGGCTTCAATGCTCAACCCCAAAACAACAGCAATTATAATTAATTCACCTAATAATCCTAGCGGAAAAATATATACAAAAGAAAACATGCGTGCTCTTGTTACAGTACTAAACGCACATGGGGAAAAAACAGGACGACTTCCTTATATTATTCTAGATGAACCATACCGTGCAATCTGTTATAACGGTAAAAAACCTGTTTCTATGTTTCATCTATACAGTGAAAGCATTGTTGTCACCTCCTTTGCGAAAAACCTAAGTTTGGCAGGAGAGCGGATAGGATATATTGCAGTAAATCCTACATGCCAGGATGCTGCCTCTTTAGTAAATGCATGTATTTTTTCTACACGTATACTTGGCTATGTAAATGCCCCTGCATTTTTTCAAAAAGTTGTAGCAAAAAGCTGGAACACTAATGTAAATTACATATCATATGAAAATCGTATGAAACATATAACAGAGGCAGTTACTGGTGCAGGGATAGAATATATTGAGCCTGAAGGGGCTTTTTATCTTTTTTGCAAAGTTCCACCAAAAAAAAATGTAGCGAATCCTTACGATGATTTTGCCTTTTGCGATCATTTAAAAAAATATAATATTCTTGTTGCCCCTGGTACTGGTTTTGGTTGTCCTGGTTTTTTTAGAATATCGTATTGTGTATCTGAAAAAACAATTCTTAATTGTGCTTTACCTTTAAAAAAAGCTGTTCAAGAATGGTAAAAAAAGGAAGTGACTTATATGAAAATTCTAATGATTGCTGCCGAAGCATTTCCATTTGCTAAAACAGGTGGTCTTGCAGATACAGTTTCCTCTTTAGCTATTGCACTCCATAAAAATGGCCATGATGTTAGAATACTTATCCCACGCTATTATTCAATTGATCGTAAAACATTAGAATTATTAGAAGAACCAATGGGTGTTTCTGTAGGTGCTTCAGAGGTATGGACAGCTGTTTACAAAACCAAAATGCCAGAGATAAAAAACAATAAAACACTTCCTGTATATTTTATTGACCATGAAAATTCGTTTGGACGAGATGGAATATATGGAACTCCTTTAGAACCTGATTTTGATGATAATCCTTTTAGATTTTCTTTACTTTGTAATAGTGCGTTTCAATTATGTAAAAAATTAAACTGGTATCCAGATATATTACATGTTCATGATTGGTCAACAGCACTCGTGCCTGCCTTGCTTAAATTCTATCATAGAAAAGGTTCTTTTACTCATACAGCTAGTGTTTTAACTGTTCATAATCTTGCTTACCAAGGAGTGTATCCTACATATCATTACCCCAAAACAGGCATGAACTGGAGCGAGTTTTATTCGGGAGGCTTTGAAGATTGGGATCATATGAATTTTTTAAAATCAGGTCTTGTTTCCGCAGACGTTATTTCTACTGTTTCGCCAAAATATGCATTAGAAATACAGCAACCACAATACGGTTTTAGAATGGATTCAATTTTGGCTCATAGAAAAAAAGATTTGTTTGGTATATTAAACGGGATAAATACAGATGAATGGAACCCAACTACAGATAATAAAATAGTTGCAAACTATTCAATACAAACAATGCATGAAAAAACAAAAAACAAAACAGCACTGCAAAAACGTATGGGACTTGTAAAAGATTCATCTATTCCTATTGTAGGAATTATTATGCGACTTGTTGATCAAAAAGGTATTTCAGAACTTTTTGCTCCAACCTATGGTAGCGCTTTTGCTATGTGTGTAGATTTTAATATGCAAATGATTGTACTTGGTTCGGGTGAAAAATGGTGTGAGGATGAATTAATAAATCTTAGCTCAAAATTACCTAATTTTGCTTCCTATATCGGTTATGATAACGAACTTAGTCATTTAATAGAAGCCGGTAGTGATTTTTTTCTAATGCCGTCAAAATATGAGCCCTGTGGCCTAAATCAAATGTATTCATTACTTTATGGAACACTACCAATTGTTAGAAACACAGGTGGTTTCGCAGATACAGTCGAACAATATAATGAAAAAACTGGTGAGGGAACAGGTTTTTTATTTAATAATCTTTCGCCACAAAGTATATATGACACAGTGGGGTGGGCTATGTATACATGGTATAATAAAAAAGAAGACATAGAAAAAATGAAAATAAAAGCAATGAATAACAACTTTAGTTGGGACTCTTCTGTAAAAAAATATGAACATGTATACAATTATGCACTAAAAAAATTGTAAAAGGATGAGGGAGGATACATAATGCTTATAAAGTACATAATAAAACTATTTAAATCACTTAATTCAAATGGACATCCAGGTGAAATAGCTCATGCATGTGCACTAGGTATGTTATTAGGAATAATGCCCAAAAACAATGCTTTGTGGTGGATTATTTTTATTTTTACTTTATTTATGAGAATAAACAAAGGTTCTTATTTTATTTTTATTATAATAGCATCACTTCTAACTCCCTTTTTAGATTCATTTTTTGATAGCTTTGGATATCTCATACTTACATTGCCGCAACTATATGGGTTGTTTTCAAATTTATTAGACATACCTTTTGTTGGGTTTTTAAAATTTAACAATACCATTGTGATGGGTAGTTTTGCATGCGGTGTATTAGTTTACATTCCTATGTATATA
>DASRMY010000220.1:0-5422 GCA_035647695.1 Treponemataceae bacterium
AATTATAATTGTTTTTACTATTCAGTCAAGACGTTTTTTATAAAACCCAAGAGTAGATCTACCGTATTCACGTTTTTCTGTTTTAATTAAATTTCCTATTCTATCTTTCATAGGTTTTTCACCTGGATAATGTATTAGGACCACCCCATTGTCAGTGATTAGGTCATATGTGCTTATTATTTTGATTAAATTTTCATGAAATTTATATGGAAAGGGCGGATCGCAAAAAATTATATCATATTGTTCTTTTGTTCGTTTTAAAAAAAGTTCAACGGGCTGAAATTTGCATACAATCTTATTATTCATGCGTGTTTCTGTAATTTTTACATTGTTAAGAATTGTACTAATTTTTAATGTATCGCGTTCACAAAGTGTAACTTCTTTTGCTCCTCTAGAAACAGCTTCTATAGCTACAGTTGCTGAGCCTGAAAACGTATCTAAAAAGGTTTTTCCTTCTAGGTTTCCTAATATTGAAAAAAAAGATTCGCGCATTCTATCCATAGCAGGTCTAATAACACCTTTTGGACATTTTATGTTAGCCCCTTTAAGTTTTCCGCCTGTAATGCGCATTATTGTTCCTCACGTTTTTTTTGTATTCCTTTGGCTGCTCGTATACCTGAAGCCCAAGCACCCGTTATTCCTCTAGAAGTTCCGGCTCCATCACCTATAAGATAAATATCATCTGCAGCCATAAACCATTCGTTCTTAAATTGTGGCTTATTTGCATATAGTTTTATTTCTGGATAATACATAATGGTAGACGGGTGTAATACACCTGGAATAATTGTATCTAGGCGTTTCATAGCCTTCCATATCGACTGTAAAAACTTTGCAGGCATTGCAAGTGAAATATCTCCTGGTGTGGCTGAGGGCAGGGTAGGCTTAAAATCATACAGGTCTGTATTCATTGCCTCTGCTGTAGAGCGTTTTCCCAATCTAAAATCACCAACACGTTGCATAATTGGGTGACCACCACCGGCCAACATGGCTAATTGAGCTAAGTATTCGGCATAATCTTGTCCTGAAGCTATGGGCTCGGTAAATTCTACAGAGCGAAGCATAGCAAAGTTAACTAATCCTGTTTCTTTTCTTTTAGCTGAGTAGGCATGACCATTTACACTATAATATACATGCCCCTTGCTTGTTGTGTATTTTTCTTGAACAACATGGGCAGACCCAGAATTGGTGCAAAAAGTACGAACACGCTCTTTAAAAATAAATTTTGGATCATAATAATCTAAAACAATAGGATAGTTTTCTTGTTTAGTTTCAACTCTAATACCAACATCTATTGTGTTATCAGTATACAAAATATTTAAACGAGCCATTAAATTACGTAAAAAATCAAACCCATGTCTACCAGGTGCAACAACCAAAGAGTCATATTGTATTTTTCTTGTATCTGTTATTGCAATATGTTTTTTTTCATCCGCATCTATTAATGTTTCTTCAAAAGATAGCTCAACTCCTAAGGTGGTAAGTTTTTCATGTAACTCATGTATGAGCTTTATACCGCCGTCTGTTCCTAAATGTGATTGACGAATTCGTAAAAGTTCTACTCCAATTCGGCTTGCTCTGTTTTTATAAGTATCTATTTTTATTTTATGCATTATGTTTGGTTGTAAAAAACTTTCTACTTTATTTAAATAGTAATGTGCGGTATCTTTATCCCAGTAATCATATGGAAAACCCACAGGAAAAGTAAAGTTCATTTTACAATCGTTCCGTAGACCACCCGATGAGATTTTTGCTGAATCTATCATAAGAATTTTTATAGATGGATTTTTTTCTAATAGTTCAAAAGCACAACCTAAACCTGCTGGACCAGTTCCAACTATAACGCAATTGTATGTATTCATAGTTAATCAAGTATAGGTAAAAAAGATGCTTTTGTCTACAAATACTTGAATAATTGTAGACAGTCTGATATATTCTTAGAACCCCTTGGAGTAGTAGTTTACATTCTACTCACACAAGACCATAAGGAGTCACAATGAGAAAATATGAATTAATGATTATCTTTCCTATAGAAGATGATTTATTTAAAGAAGGCCTTGAAAAGGTTCAAGCAGTGCTAAAAGAGTTTGGAGCTGAAATAGAAAGCGAAGAATCTTACGGTAATCGAGAACTAATGTATGAGGTAAAAAAACGTACACATGGTCGGTATCAATTATTACATATTCAGGCAAGTCCTGCTAAAATAGTAGATATTGATCAAAAATTTAAATTAAACAATAATATTTTAAAATGTATGTTTGTTAAAAAAGAAGACGAATAATAAAACTTACGTTTAAGGAGTAACAATGGCAGATGTAAACCATGTAGTATTAATTGGAAGATTAACAAGAGATGCTGAGTTAAAATACACGAGTAATGGATTTCCTGTATCTAATTTTTCTCTTGCCATTAACCGCAGACGTAAAAATGGTGATCAGTGGCAAGATGAGGTACATTTTTTTGATGTAACGCTTTTTGGAAAAATTGCAGAAAGCCTCAAGCCATATCTTCTAAAAGGTAAACAAATTGGCGTAGACGGTGAATTACGCCAAGACAGATGGGAACAAGATGGACAATCACGCAGTAAAGTTTTTATTGTGGCAAATAATGTTCAGCTTCTGGGTGGTACTAGTAGTCAAAATGCAGGTAGCTATAATGCTGGTGCAAATACTGAGGGGTACAGTCGAACTACTAATACCGAGAAGAAAAGTTCTTACCAACAACCTGCACAAAATAATTATGCACCACAAAAATCTTCATATGATGCAGGTGCACAATATGGTGGTGATGATGCCGCTTTCACCGAAGATATTCCATTTTAAACCTATAAAAATGGAACTATTTTATGTAACAAGGAGAATAGTATGTCAGATGAAAAAATAAAAAAAACTGAAAATAAAGCAGAAGCAAAACCTTCTGTGTCAAAAGAGCGCTCATCGAGTGACCGCGGACAAGATGAGCGACCTCGTCGTCCAAGAGGAAAGTCATTTTTTAGAAAAAAAGTATGTCGATTTTGCTCAAATAAAGCAAAAATTGATTATAAAGATCCTGATACTTTACGTAGATTTACAACAGAAAGAGGTAAAATTCTTCCTCGGCGTATTACTGGTACGTGTGCTAAACATCAGCGAAAACTCGCACTTGAAATTAAACGTGCTCGAGCAATTGCACTTATGCCTTTTGTTAGAGACTAAACTTGTAAATAGCGCTAATTTATACAATTAGCGCTATAAAAAAACGCAGTACGATCCCACTCCTGGTGACGGCTGTATAACTATTTAGGGTGAATCCCTGCTCAAAAGGAGCTTGAAAATGAAAGTAATATTAAATGATGATGTAAAACATCTGGGTGAAATGGGAGATGTAAAAAAGGTTGCGAATGGGTATGCTCGTAACTTTCTTTTCCCTCGTCAATTAGCTTTACCTTACAATGAACAAACCATTGCATATTTTGAAGGTAAAAAAGATGAAATAGAAAAACGAAAAGCTGAAAAACGTGCTGCATCAGCAAGTTTAAAAGAACGCTTAGAAGCAAAAACTTTTTCAACAAAAATGCCCGCTGGTCCTACAGGAAAATTGTATGGGGCTGTTACTAATAATACTATATCAGAATTACTCAAAAAAGAAGATTTTACTATAGAAAGAAAAAAAATTAGTATTCCTGGTTTAACTATAAAACAAACTGGTAAGAGTACCGTCTCTGTGCATTTATATGAAGATCAATATGCAAATGTTGAAATTGAAGTCATTGCAGAAGAATCGAAAAAAGATGCTGCCGCACGTATTAGAGCAGAAAAAAAAGATGCTGCTGTTGCAAAAAAAACCAAAGAAAAGATTTCTAAAGAAGAATTAGCTGAAACAGAAGAAAAAGTTGTAAATGAAACAGAGGCATAAACATGTCTGCACTTAAAGATAATATACCTCCGCATGATCTTGATGCTGAGCAAGCTTCTTTAGGTGCTCTTCTTTTAGACTGGGACGCAGTGGGTACAGTTCTGCCTTTTTTGCGTCCCGATCGTTTTTATTCATTACAAAATCAAACTATTTTTGCCGCAATGCTATCGCTCTATAATAAAAGTGTTCGTGGCGATATTTTAACCATTATAGATGAATTACGTACAAATGGAGAGCTAGAGAAGGCGGGTGGTCCTTCTTATATTTCTGCTCTTACAGATACTGTCCCAACGAGTGCAAATGTCGAATATTATGCACAAGTAGTATATGACAATTATATACGTAGATCGCTTATAAAAACGTCCTCTGGCATTATTGCTAACTCCCATGATAAAACAGTCACAAGTCGTTCAGTTCTTGAAGAAGCTCAAAAAGAAATTTTTGATTTAACAGATTCTAATTCTACTCAAAGTTTTAAAACAGCACCTGAACTTGTAAATAAATCCATAGATATGATTGAAAAGCTCTTTAGAGATAAAAAAGCTTTCACTGGTATCCCGTCAGGGTTAACGGAATTAGATGCCATGACAAGTGGTTTTCATCCCTCTGAACTTATAATTATTGGTGCACGTCCTTCAATGGGTAAGACAGCTCTTGCTCTATCTATGATTCAACACATAGCTATAGAAAAAAAAATACCATCTGCTTTTTTTTCTTTAGAAATGGCAGATGTTCAGATTATGCAACGTATTTTATCGATGGAATCTCATATTCCTGCCGATCGTCTTAGAACTGGACATCTCAAATTAGAACATATGCAACAAATTCAAAATGCTGCAGGTCGTATTTATGAAGCACCCTTGTATGTTATCGATACACCCAATATGAAATTGTTAGATTTACGTGCTATGTGTAGAAGACTAAAGGCTTTAAAAGATGTTAAGATTATTTTTATTGATTATATAACGCTTATTCAAAGTGAAAACACCTTTATTCCACGTCATGAGCAAATTGCTGAAATTTCCCGTTCACTTAAAAGTTTAGCTCGTGAATTAAATATCCCAGTAGTAGTTTTATCACAAGTACGTCGTGATTCCGAAGGCAAGGAACCTTCTTTAGCTGATTTACGCGAATCTGGTTCTATAGAACAAGATGCAGATGTTGTTATGTTTATTCATCGTGCAAGACAAAATACATCTGAAAATGAAGGGAAATCACCCTTGGCTATCGATACAAAATTATTGCTTTCTAAACAAAGAAACGGTCCTACTGGTGTTCTAGATGTTTTATTTTTACCCACATATACAAAATTCGAAAATTTAGACCGCTATCATTAACAGTCTAATATTCTAACCACTCACCATTTTTTGTAACATACCAATTTTTAATTAAGTTTTTTGTGCTTGCATTATACCAAGAAATACTGCCATCTTTGTTTAGAACTAAAAGAGTATCAGTGTTTCCACGTATTTTTGTGGGTAATGATGCAAAGCGTGGTAATAATACTTGTTTTTTTGCTTGTAAGTTAAAT
>DASRMY010000221.1:0-2375 GCA_035647695.1 Treponemataceae bacterium
GTCAATGAGGGTTAAAACAAAAAATAATTGATAAGACTTGACTAATAATTCTTGGTTTGGTAACATATTATACAGTTTTTGTTTGGAGGGAATTCTTTTGGCAGTAAAAAAATCATCTGCAGAAAAAAGACATCAGCAGAGCGAAGTTCGCCGTATGCGCAACAAGAAAGCTAAGAGTGCAGTACGCACTCTTGTTAAAAAGTTTACAGAATCTTGTCATGCGAAAGATGAAGCTGTTGCAACCGAAAATCTTACAATTCTTACGAAAGAATTGGATATTATTGGTCGCAAGGGCATTATGTCTAAAAATACTGTTTCGCGTAAAAAATCACGCATGATGAAACTTTATAATGTTACATTTGCTAAATAAGCGAAAGAGTACGACAAAAGAGTAAGTCTTTTGAGAGTAATTTTTTAGGAGGCTACCAATCTTATGAGAGGTAGCTTCCTTAAATGGTTTTGCAAATTGCATAAATAATTTGCATCTTTTATTTCACAGAAAAATACGGAGTAATGCATGAAGTCGAAGAAGGTTACAAAATATGATTTGGTTGAAGCCGTGTATGCTGACACAAAGTATGAAAAAAAAGTAGTCCAATCAATTTTTGAATCAATGCTTGCTGAAATAAAAGACTCTTTAAAAAATGGATCAACGATTGAATTGCGTGGGTTTGGAACCTTTGAACCTCGTCTAAGAAGAGGACGAAAAAAAGCTCGCAATCCAAAGACGGGTGAAATAGTCTCTGTCGAACCTCATTATGTTGCAGCTTTTAGAGCTGGTCAAGATTTAAAAAAAGCATTATGGGAATATCCTGTTGACAAAAACATGTTATAAAGAGTACGTATGAAAAAAAATCTAATTAATTTCTTTTTACTACTAATTGGTATTTTTTTATTTGCACTTCCACAACCTTCTTTTATATTTCCACAAGGCCTTCCGTTCCTAGCTTATTTCTCATTTATTCCTTTGTTTATGTTAATACATCGTGTTTCGTGGAAAACTATTTGCTTATGGGGGCTTGCGTATGGAGTAGGTGCCTACAATATATTTACATATTGGTTAAGTTCTTTTCATCCATTAGGCATGGCACTTATTTCGGGTTTGTATGGTTTTCAATTTGTATTGCTTTTTCCGTTATTAAAAGTTGTTCCTCTTTTAATACAAAAACATGCTTGGCTTGTTCAGTGGTTAGTGTGGTGTGCGTATGAGTATATTAAAACAATAGGTTATGCTGGGTTTAATTATGGTGTCAGTGCTTACTCTCAGTGGAGATATGTTTTAGTTATTCAATGTGTTGAAATTATAGGGGTTTGGGGCTTAGGTGCAATTATCTCTTTTTCTTCAGTTTGGCTAGCTCAAGTATTAAAAGATTCTTTTGAGTGTAACAATTGTAAATCTTTTATGCATCATTGCTTGGTAAAAATTAAAAACCATCGTGTTAGTGGTATTGTTTGGGTTTGTGTTTTTGTTATGATTCTCATTTATGGTAAAACATCCCAGGTTGATTATTCACAAAATGAAACAGCAAAGGTTGCGCTTATGCAAACAAATACTGACCCTTGGAAGGGTGGAACAAATCATTATAGAAACGATTTAAATACGTTAATTAGACTTTCTGATAGAGCTTTGTCAGAACATTCTGATATTGATTTTATTGTTTGGCCAGAAACAGCTTTTATTCCAAAAATTGAATGGCATTACAAATATAGGGAAGACCAGGAACGGTATGAACTTGTAAAGAATCTTCTAAATTACATAGATTCAAAGGATGTACCTTTTTTAATAGGAAATGATCATGGAGTCTTAGCTCATCGTCGTGATGGTACTTTTAATTCAGTAGACTACAACGCTGCCTTGCTTTTTACACCAAAAAAAAATGTTCTTCCTCCAAATCCTGATAAGTATTTTAAAGTAAAGCTAGTACCGTTTACCGAATATTTTCCTTATGAAAAAATGTTTCCGACTATTTACAAAGCACTCTTAAATGGAGATACACATATGTGGTCTCCTGGAGAAAAGGAAATTCCTTTAAAAATAAAAAACTTTAAAGCTGGAACACCTATTTGCTTTGAGGATACGTTTGGTTTTGTTATTCGTAATTTTGTAAATAATGGAGCACAGGTAATTGTTAATGTATCTAATGATGCATGGTCCAAAAGTGCAGCTTGCCAATACCAACATTTAAGTATGGCTGTTTTTCGATGTGTGGAAAATCGTGTACCAGCAGTGCGCTCAACATCTTCAGGTCAAACAGCAATTATTGATCCAAATGGTAACGTACAAAAAATGCTAGAACCATTTACACAAAACTATCTTGTCGGTGAGTTTCCTATTATGGATACATCTAAAAAAACATTTTATACCACATATGGAG
>DASRMY010000222.1:0-2624 GCA_035647695.1 Treponemataceae bacterium
GATATAATTATGATACTCTTTCGAGTAATCAGGGATGGCAAAAAAAAAGGGTATTCAGTTACAACCCCTTCAGGTAACCCTTCTACCGTATACGATTATGCAAAACGAATTAACAAAGTATGCAAATGGGAAAATATATCGTTGATGGTTCTTGCAGATAATATCGCCAGTATTATTACACTATATGATATTGGCGGTGCAAAAGAAGAATACGGACTTAAATCAAATAGTGCCGTGATTAACGCTCTTAGACGCTTTCAAGAATTCTTAGCTGTGCACCACCCACCATCTTAAAGTTGTTGACCCAGTAAAATTAAACACCTATACTTATATTACAATCATACATCAAAACAAGGCGCAATAAATTTGATATCCTTAAAAGCTATCTGGCCTGCAAGCTTCATAATTTTCATACTATTCTTTTATTGATTATATTTTTGCACATATAAATCAAGAACCTCATTAATCATGGTCTGATATTTAACGTCATATTTTTTTGCTGATTTTTTAAAGAAGTCTACGCTTTGACTGTTGAGACTAATTGTTATTTTCACCTTGGGTTGATTTTTTACGAGTAAATTGGGAGGAGGTAAAAAATCTACAATTTCCTCATCTTGCAATAAAGACGCTGAAATTTCATCTGGTGCATCAGTGTATATTACTTTTTTTGTCATATGTATAACAACACATACTTTTTACCATAAAATCAAGTGTAAAGCAATATGATACAGAAAAATACTGAGGTTTGAATGTACCTGCTGTTTTACGGTTGAAAAACAAGGGTCCAACCTGCAACTGTAAAATTGCGAGTTGTTTCTGCTTTTACCACTTATTTTACGGTTGGAAAACTAGTGGGTCGAATTTCGACCGTAAAATGTCAAACACATGCACGAAAAACACCTAGAAAAAGCTCTTCGACTAGCTGATTTACGGGAAAAATCGCTAGTTTGTTCTATTTCCCGTAAAATCGCAAGGGATTGCTATTTTTACGTGTTATTCTCCCAAAAATTCGCAAAAAACACGTACTGCGAGTAAAATTACATGCTTTTCGTGGTTATAATTCACCATTTTTTTACAGTATCGGATTTTCACTGAGAGTAAAGCCATATTGGCCATGGCCTGGAAAGACCTTGGTGTCAGGTGGGAGTTCGTACAAGCGTTTTAAGCTTTTTTGCAATGCTCTTTGGTCGCCGCCTTCGAGGTCGGTTCTGCCCCAACCCATATAAAAAAGTGTTAAACTGCATCCATTCGGTATTGGATGACAACCTATCACCAAAGCCAGAAACGGACCCTAAAAAATATAAATTTTGTGTAACTGCATAACCTAATCCAATATCAAAATAAACAGTCACTCTATCGACCCCTAGACCACCTAAAAGGTTAAGTGCATCATCTAATTCTTGATTATAACTAATACCACCGAAACCTAAATCAAAATATACTCCTCTTCCTCTTGAATCTTCAGAGAAAACATTTTGTGCAAAAAACAATGATAGGTCTGTTTTCTTCCGGCATATAAAAAGTTGTCCTTTTCTTTATTTTGATAACCTAGTTCAAGGTCAAAATATTCAAACTGGAGTGGATCATTAATGATATCATTTACAATCCATAGCTTGTTTTTCACTCGTCTTGCCTGCAGCACCGCCAGCTAAAATAATGCCTTTCATAATACTCCTACTATAAACTTATGATAGAACCCTACATTTATTTTTCTCCCTGTAATTTTGCCATAGCAACAGGGTCTTTTTTTATATTTGTGAGTCCATGTAACAAAAAAGCTAAAAACACAGACAAAAAGAAAGCGGCAACGGTTACAATTATACACAGTTTACCCCGTGCTGGACCCGATTTTTGGGATGGAACTTCAGCATATTCTAATACCTTAAACATAGGAATTTCACTCGACATATTCATTATTAAAAACTCTTTTTGTTTTACTAGTTCGGTATACACGACTTCCTGTACAGAAAGCTCTCTTTCTATTCGTGATGCTGCTAAAACAAGCGAAAAACCATTAGTAGTGTACGCTTCCGTTTCTGCTTTTTTATTGCGTGCACTTTCTTCTTCTAAACTAATTATTTGATTATATATACCTGCAATGTTTTTATCTAAATTTTCTTTTTGTCGCTGTTTTTTATCGAGCTCCATATTGCTAAAACGCTCTTGAATATAGCTAACTGCATAATTAACAATAGCCTGAGCAAACACAGGATCAATATCAGTAAAGCTTATAGCAAGCACGTCAGTATTATCATTTAAGTGTACACGTATGTTTTCTTTAAGCGCTTTACGGCTCGTACCCTTAGGCGACGTTTTGTTTTTGTACCGTTCTTTTAAATTAAATTTTTCGTAAACAGTGTCAAAAAACGTATTAGACTTTAAAACATGCATTGCTAAAGCACTATAATTAGTATCATCAAGGGGAAAAAAAGCGTTTGCAATACTTGCCATGCCATCAAGTCCACCAGATGACAGCATACTGACAATATTATAACTTGCTGGAGATTCATTTATAAGCAATTCGACCTTTGAGGTATATTTATTGGGCCAAAATGATGTTTCTGGACTCATTTTTAATGATAGTACAGAAAAAAATACAACAACAACCAATGCTAGTACAGTTG
>DASRMY010000223.1:0-11245 GCA_035647695.1 Treponemataceae bacterium
AATATACACTGCCTACATGTATTTTTTTTCATTTTTCCTCCTCAAATGAATCTTTCATTAATAGATATATTGTACTACGTATTTTTGTAATAATCAGCCCCAACCCATCATACATTTTGCAGAAACAAAAAAAGGGCGAGCATCCTATGATGCCCGCCCTTTTATTTTGCTAACTATCTTATCGTTTAAGTCCTAATACTGTTTCTAACATGGTGTCAGAAGTTTGTATGGTTTTAGCATTCGATTGAAATCCTTTTTGGGTTACAATCATTTCTGTAAATTGTGTTGTAAGGTCTACATTTGACATTTCTAGCGCACCAGCTAAAAGACTACCTCGACCAGCTGTTCCAGAATTTCCAATCATTGCCATACCTGAGTTATTGCTTTCTTGGAACATTGTATCTCCCGATTTTTCTAGCCCACCTTGGTTTGTAAAACTTGCCATTGCAATTTGACCAAGACTTCTGTTTGTACCATTAGAATAGACACCTGTAATTATTCCACTAGAATCAATTTTAAAGTTATCTAAATAACCAAGCGTGTATCCATCTTGATAAAAAGCTTTTGTAGTACTTTTGCTTGCACTTTGTGTTACGGTATTTTCCATACTGCCAATAGTACCAAGATTTATACCCATTGTTTGTCGTGTTAGGTTACCTTCTTCGTCTGGATTTGCACCAAGAACTTGAAAACTTGCTTGTATGACTACTTCGCCTTCTGGATTAGATACGTTTCCAGCACTATCAGTTACAGATTCTAATATACCGTAGTTATCAAAGGCTACTATAAAGGTGTTTTCTGTACCGTCCGTTGTACCAAGGCCAACTCGTGTCAGAGAGTCTATTTCTGATTGTGGGTCAACATTTACTGTCGTCATCCATTGATTTTCACTACCCTCGACTCGCTGAAAACTCACATTTAATAAATGCTCATTTCCAAAACTATCGTACACCTTCGTTTCTGTTTCCCATGTTCCTCTTAAAATATCAGCCTGGCTGGCACCCTCGGGTACTTCAGGAGTGTTTTTATCTAGGTTGCATGAAAACCGAATGTTTTCTGTTTGTTTTGCAGGATCTTTTTGTCCAACCGGAATTATTAAATCCGTCGGTGTTCCAGCTGTGTTAATAATCATTTCACCATCGGCATCTTCTGCCATCCAACCTTGTACTTTTAAGCCGTTTGCAGGATTTACAAAAGTACCTTCGCTATCTACACCAAATGCACCGTTTCGGGTATAAAATGTTTCTTCGCCACTCTGCATGACAAAAAAACCATTCCCTTGAATTGCAAGATCTGTATTTACTCCAGTGCTTTGTAAGTTTCCTTGTGTAAAAATTGTATCTATACTTGCTACCTGCATACCAAGACCAACTTCTTTTGGATTAACACCACCAATTTCTTGAGTTGGTCGTGCTGCTCCTTGCAATTGTTGTGATATCATGTCTTGAAAATTAACTCGACCGAGTTTAAATCCAGTAGTATTAACATTAGACACGTTATTACCAATAACATCCATTTTTGTTTGGTGATTGGTCATTCCAGACACGCCGGAATACAATGATCTCATCATATATCTACCCTCTTTTAGTTTCCGTAAATTCTTTTAACTTTGTCCATATCGTAATAGTTTCCACCAACTTTTACTTGAGGTGTATCACCACGAGTTGCAGCTTCAACAGTTCCACTTATATATTGATCGCCAACTTCAACGTCTACTTGATGTCCTATTGCACCGACAGCTTCGCTTGAAGAAAACATTGTTTTCATTTGTGCAAAGCCAGCGCTCATATTAGAAATTTGTTCAAGAGACGAAAACTGTGCCATTTGTGCAATAAACTCTGTGTTTTCCATAGGACTTGTTGGATCCTGGTGTTGCAACTGAGTTATTAGCAGCTTTAAAAAATCATCCTTGCCCAAATCTTGTGTAGCCGTACGTCCATTTACAGCAATTGACTTGTTGTATGCATCTACGTGTAATTGTGTTTTTGCTGCATCTGATGCAGACATTGTTGTGTTTAACGTCATCTCATGTTCCTTTGGCTTATGCCGTTATGTCTATGTACATTCTTTCGCTGCCGTTATACGACAATTCGCTTTCTACAAATTCTTCAAGATCTGCAAGTCCCTCTTCATAATACGGTGCAAACGGGTTTTTGTTTGATTGTTCCTTCTCAGAATTACCTGCAAAAGACTGACTTGCATCACTACCTGTCCATGCTAAATCAAATGATGAAGTATCAAAACCACTTGCATTAAAAGCTTGTTTTAAGCTTGACAAACTTTCTTGAAAAGCATTATATGCTTCTTTTGTCGCAACAATTATTTTACCCTTTAATATATTGTCGGAAATTTCGAGTTTTATCTTAACATTTCCTAAATCATTTGGATTTAAAAGCAAATCTATTGTTCCTGTATCATTATCTTTTAGAGCTATGGTTCCAGCCTTAACAAACTCTTGCGTGTTTTTTTGCAAATGTTCACTTAGCATTTGAGAAAAATTATTTTTTGTAGCGCCATCTGCTAATACTTGTCCCTGCACATTGTTTTGTGGAGTATTACGCCCCGCAAGATCAAGAGTCATTTGAACATTTTTATTACTATCTGACTTTATAGTACCAGTACGTTTTTCAGCACTTTTTTCTAACTGTGTTACAGTTGTACGTTCATCTATTACTTTTATAAGAGGTTCGTCTGCTCCTAATTTTTTTGTTTTGCTTTTTTGCACATCACTATCATTAGCAATAAAAACCTCAGCGTTTGTCACATTAGCATTTTCTCTATTTTGTTCATTTTGAGTGTTGGTTTGTGAAAACAGTAAAGCTTCCTCATTAGCATATTCTGTTTTGGTAGTGGTTGTATGCTTTTTGTCTACTTGTATATTTTTATCTGCTTTTTCTTCTATATCAGCTTCTTTTAAAAGTTGAGCATTAATGTGTAGGTTTTTTGATGCTGTTTCTTTGTTTGTATCCGTGTTTTTTTCAGTTTTTACAGCTGTTTCTTTGCCCTTTATTAATTGTTTTTCGTTCGTATCTCTCGTTTGCTTCTTTTCTACATGCTCTATACCTTTTTGGTTTGCCAGCATGGTAGTGGTAGTATTTTTTTGTGTGTGTTGTGTTTCCTTTTTTATATCATCTTGGTCGATTTCAGCTGTTTTTTCTATAACGATCTCATCTATCGTATCATTTTGAGTGTTGGTTTGCGTACAGTCATTTTCAGTTTTTTCTGATTGAGCCACAGCTTTTTCATCTGCTTTTGCTGTTTCTACATCTTTTTGTATAGATTGTTCTATTTCTTTTTTAGCTTCGTAACTTTTTTGTTCTTTTGCTGCTGCTATTTCTTTATCCAAATACGATTGAAACGAAACATCGCTTTTTTGATCTAGAGAACTTGCATGTACATTTTTAGATTGAGAGCATGCTGCATGCGTTTGAATTTCGGGCAGTATTAATGGTGCCATAGTGCCGTTCATTTTTAGACTCCGATGTAAACATCGAATTATTTGTTCAGCATTTTTCTTTGTATTTCTGCTGCGTTTTCTGCAGGCATAAGTGACATCCAGTAAGCAACCATCGAAGATTCTCCAGATTGCTCGGCTATCTCGTCTACTTTTCTCAAAATGTCTATAACATCTTGATCATCCATTTCTAGCATAATCTCAACCGCTTTTGCAGGAGGCATGCCTTTAAGGGCGTCTGCATTTTTTACAATGTTTACATCTCTATCATCGTACTTTTTTACCTCATTGTTAAATGTTTTTTCACGTTCTTCTTGTAATTTTTGTTTATCTAACAAATCTTCGGCTATTTGTTTGCTTTTTTCTTCTTGAGAAACAAGATCAAATTCTCGTTTATCAAGCTCTTCAGAACGAATTTCAAGGGCTTCTAAACGTTTGGCTAGCCTGTCTGAGTCAAGGTTTGCTTCGAGCCGTGCAGTCCCTTTGGTATTTGATATTGATGTTTGCGGTTCTAGTCCTGCAAGACGGTATACGGGAGCAAAAAAAGATTTTGCATTTATTATGCCTAAAAAGTCAAACCATAAAAACCCACCCATTACAATAATGATAAGTAGTATTAAAAGTACAATCGTTTTTCCAATATTAGATTTGCGGGACACCATATTCTCCTGAAAAGTACATTTTAAAAAGTATTTGCAATTTACACATAGTTATTCTTATTATATCGGCCTTTTTTTATTCTGTATAGAGATTTAATATAAGAAACCAAATTTGAAGCTAAAAGCTACTTTTTGGTCGTCTTTCATAGTATCGTATACCACCTTAACTCCTAAATTAGCATCTATATTAGAAGATGCTAAAATGCCAGTGTTATAAAGTGTTTTAAAAAACAAAGATGAATACAATTTTATACCTTGTGGACCGCTTGTACTCATATAACCACTAACACCACCATCGAGAACAAAACGACGCGGAAACATATGGATATACGGTATGCCTTTTTGAATTTCTGCAGAAAAAAGAACCATATTTGTTTCCCAGCTAAAAAGCATACCTTCCAGGGGTGTTTTATGTACTCCAATTGGTAGGTTATATATTACAGAAAGGTCTAATGGTACATTTAACGTTAAATTTTTGGGCGAGGTAAAGGGTAATAATTGTGGAATATGAATAGTATATTCTGTGCTGATTAAATAATCACCTTGTTTACTACTAACATCATAATAAGCACCAGATACTACTGTTGCAGTGGCAGATACATAGTCAAAAACTGATACTCCTGTTTTTTTAGACCAGTTTATACCAAGTACAGTAGTAGTAGCTAAGTGATTCCCTTTTGAGCTAGAATTAATCGTATCCAATATAATTTTATTACCATAATACCAGTGTGTATCATTTTCTGCTCTAAGTGAAAAATTAGTAAGCCCTATTGGCATTATACTTGAAGCTTGTACAGAAACTCCGCCACCTTCAAATCCGTTTAGATTTATTTCTATAATCGAGTCAACAGCCCAATTATTGTAGGCATTGCATGATTGGGCTGACATATTTGCAGTAATCTTTTTTAAAATAAAATCATATCCACCCCCTGCAAGCATACGGACTCTCTCAGTCGGATCCATAGATAACCACGTTCCACCTAATCGAGGTAACATTATATAGTTGGTACTATAGAGTGTGGGGTTTAAATTTATTCCACCGAAAGGTATAAAAATTCCTTTTTTTACATATGACATTGGTTTGTATTGCTCTATAGTAAACGAATTAGCACTTTGTACAGATTGAGACGCTTTGACAAATATACCTTCTTTTGCTTTTATGGGTATTTTTACGAGTCCACTTTGTTTTATTGCACCGTCGTTATTTGCTTTCCTTGTTATTTTTTTATCGATACTATTTTCCGTTATTTGTTTGTCATATTTGTCTCGAGGGGACACTATAGATAATTGCCAGTTATCAAAAAACCGCGATACATAAAAAATATCGTTTTCACCACATAAAACCGGTTCGTACACACCTGCTGAATATGGCATTGTAAAAAGCGCTATATAAGCTGTTCCTGCAGGTTTTTTGTCTTTAGCCCATAAAGGTTCTATAACAGAATCCCCACACCAACCGTGTGTTTCAACTTCCTCACTTGCATGTATTAGATCACTTGTTTTAATAGATGCATAAAATGGGTAGGCGTTTTTTGTTTTTTCTGCACACGATAATAATATGGTATCCCCACTTACAGACATATCACGAACATGTAGGTTTGTCTTAAAAACAACTGTTTTTTTTGTTTGTATTGTATACAGTCCAATGCTCCAATTAAGCTTTTCTTTTAATAAAAAAAGTATTTTACCATCTCCAGCATCTGCTGGTTTTAGTATTAGTTGGTCTACTCCACAATTTAGTTGAGCTTGCTTTGTTATTGTGTTTTTATCTGTATTTACCGTATAAACTAATAAGGCGCTGTCCTGTGATTTTGTTTCTATTCCTGTTACATAAAACTCGTCCCCTTCGGTGTTTTTTTGTTCATGCATAGTATTTTGTGGAATTCCAATAACAGCAACATCGCGTAAACCAGGTAGTGTTATTCCCGTAAAATCTGCTTTTATTTTAGACCCAAATCCAGTCACATTATAGATTTTTGCAATGCTTTTTGGTTTTTCATCTTGCGTATAACCTGATACGGCCAGATATTGTGCGTTTTTCGATATACTAATACGCTCTGTTAAGATGGTTGAACATAGTTTTTGTGAAACATAGGGATCATTAGATGTTTTTTTAAGAGCCCCATAGACAGAACCAGTAACTAAATCTTGCCAGATAAATAGCGGCCCGCACTCGGCGGTTTGTGCACTACAGAGGTTAGCAAAAAACATAGGTTTTGCCTTGTGTAAAATAGAACTAGACGAGGCAATTTTTTGTTGAGTAATTGCATTTTCTGGAATAAGAAGGTTTTCTGGCACTACTATAGAATTGTAAAATTCATCCCATAGTACATGAGCCTCTTTACCATACACTTTTTTTAGAATACCGGGATATACTTTTAAAAAATGGAATTTTCCGCTTTCTTTCCAAAACTCTGCGTATTTTTCTCGCCCATAGGTATTTTGCAAAAACTGAGAAAATGCACCACCAAATATATACGGCAAATTACCAGATGGATAGGTATCTCGTGCTCCAGTTATATCGTATAAAGATGGAAAGCAGCCATCAATTTTAGCTTGTTTAATAATATGAGTAGAAAATGCATTGTTCATACGCCCTTGCCCATTGGTGCTTTCGAATGAGACTGTTACGCCTTCTAAAAAACTTAATGGATTATTTAAAAAACCTGCGGGCGAAACAATATCACCAATAATAGCGGCTGCATCTTCCCAAACAGGACTGCGTATATTTAAGCTTATGGCATGGGTCAATTCATGATAAAAAACAGACCTCATTGTTTGTTCGAACACCTGTAAACTGGGAGTAAAGACCGCTGTATCAAAAAGAACAATGCGATTATAGGGGGCGGCTGTATAATAGCCATTTATTTGGTCTGTTTCTGGGGTTATTACAACAGGAAGATGCAAATTCATTGTTGGCACAGAAAGTTTTTCGGTTATTTCGGTGTAATAGTTTTCTGCAACGAGGGCTAAACTTTCAGCTGTTTTTGTAGACTCGGTAGGAAAAATAAAATCAAAATGTTCTGTTTTTATTACATGAATATCAGATGTATATGAAATTTGATTGGCTGTAAGTGGTATCTCAAAACAAAATAAACTAATAAATAGAATAAAAAGACATTTTTTCATAAAAAACTCCCGGTACAATACAAAAAAGTATAACATACCCGGGAGTTTTATTCTATTTTTAAAACCTTCGGTATCTCTGCCCATTTTCTTTTATTGGGCGTTTACGGCTGCTGCTACAGCAGTCCCCAATGTTATGTCATTTTCTATTGACACAATTTCAAAGTAAAGCTGGCGCTCTTGTATAAGGACTTTGTTTAGGTGTCCGCGTATACGAGCTTGTAGATTATATGTTTTATAAAAGGTTGTGCCGTCACAATTTACACAAACTGGTTTTGCAGCGCTACTGCCTTTTCCGCATTTAATAACTGCGGCTGCTATTAGGGCAGCAGCAAGACGTGAACAACGGTCTATTATTGCATCTAAAAGGGCTGCAAGCATTGCTGCATCACGTTCGTTTCCTGCTGCCACAACAGCACCTAATTTTGTGGTAGTTGCTGCAGGTGTGTATAAAAAACGATCCATGTCGTAGGCTTCAAATGTATCGATTTTTTTAAATGCCTGCACAAAGGGTTCGCTAAAAAGCCCTTCGTCGCAAGCTGTGTTTATCACAATAGAAGCTAATGGTCCTAAGTAAGCACCCGAACACATTTTTTCTACCGTATAGCGACCTGGTGTATTAGTGGTTTTATCTAAGGCAATATCAAAATCACTGCGTACAACTTTATTAAAGAGGCCACTTTCACAGACAACTATTTGGGGATTTGCTGGTGGGTTGCCTGCACTATCTTTTTGACCGTCTATTTTTTTTATAGGATTTGGTTCAATATAAGCAGTGTTCATGCCAGTACCCAAAATAAAGCCCACATATGAGCTATATGCTCGCCCACTATTTTCATTTGCTGCTCCAGCTAAAAGTGCTGCAACAGTGTCATTAAGCATTATTATTTTTTTAGGCCTTTTCCAACCTCGCTCTACAAGTGCCTTTGAGAGGGATGCTCCAACTAATGAGCCGATAACTTCTTTCGCTTTAATTTCTTTAGAAAAACTGAGTACTTTTCCATCACCATCTGGCGTCATGTGCATTGCATATGAAAAGCAAAATCCAATGTATGCACTTTTGTTTTTTAAGTGATCAAGATTTGCAGCAATTGTATTAAAAAAATCTTTTTTGCCAAGTTCACGCTCAATACCGGGCATAGATGTTTTTTCTAGCTGGCTTATTGTTGCAACCCCATTAGCATCAAAGCTTACTAAGCTCGATCTAAAATTTGTTCCGCCAGCATCAATAACTATAACACTTTGATTTTTAGGTACGGCTGCAGGAGGATTTGTCCATGTAGGAATCATTTCTTGACTTGCATCCATGACTTTTATGCCAGGCCCATCATCAAGCCCTTTTTGCATATCGTATAAAAGTCCTGAAATAATAGAATTCACATGTGGACCATGAGTATTCATTCCATGTTTACCCAGGAATGCACTAACAGTATTATTTACACTTCTAAAACTACTCATAAAAATCTCCTTTTTTACAGTATAGCAAATGTCACTTGAACTTCTCAAGTCTTATCACTAAAATGATGGTATTATGTTAGATTATCGATTTATTAAAGAAAACATTGATGCTGTTAAACAAAATATTATTAACCGCAATATAGATGCAGATGCAGACAAGGTTGTTGAACTCTTTGATTTACGCACTGCAAAAATTACATCTTTACAAGTTTTACAAACAAAACGCAATGAAATTGCAAAAAGCATGAAAGGTACAATGGAGATCGATGCTCGACAAAAACTCATTGCCGAGGGTAAAGCAATCAAAGAAAAAATTGCTGTATCTGAGGCTGAAATTTCTAACATTGAACTAGAATTAGATACAGAAGGTCTTAAAATCCCTAATATGGCTCATCCTGATGCACCTATAGGTAAGCTTGACAGTGATAATCTTGTAGTAGCAGTTGTTGGTACACCTAAAGAATTTGATTTTACTCCTAAAGATCACGTCCAACTTGGTCAAACCTTAGATTTAATAGATTTTGACGCGGGAACTAAGGTTTCTGGACATAAATTTTACTTTCTAAAAAACGAAGCTGTTATTCTTCAAATGGCTCTTGAAATGTATACGATGAATATTTTGCGCAAACATGCTTTTACGCCCTTTATTACTCCCGATATTGCACGCACAGAAATTTTACAAGGAATTGGGTTTAATCCCCGGGGCAAAGAAAGCAATGTGTATAAGCTAGAAGACGAAGATGCGTGTTTAGTTGCTACTGCAGAAATAACCCTTGGAGGGTATCATTCTGCTGAAATACTAGAAAAAGACCAGTTGCCTTTAATGTATTGTGGCTTAAGTCATTGTTTTAGACGTGAAGCAGGTTCTGCAGGACAGTTTAGCAAAGGCTTGTATCGGGTGCACCAGTTTTCTAAACTTGAAATGTTTGTATACTGTTTACCTGAACAAAGTGATGCTATTCATGAAAAACTGCGCCGTATCGAAGAAGAAATATTTACCGGCTTAGGATTAGCTTTTCGCGTTGTAGATACTTGTACGGGTGATTTAGGTGCTCCTGCATATCGCAAATGGGATTTAGAAGCCTGGATGCCAGGCCGTAATGGCGGTGAATGGGGAGAGATTACCTCTACCTCAAATTGTACAGATTTTCAGAGCCGTCGTTTAAATGTAAAGTATAAAGATGATGATGGTAAAAATAAATATGTACATATGCTAAACGGGACAGCTATAGCACTTTCTCGTGCCTTAGTTGCTATATTTGAAAACTACCAAAATGCTGATGGGTCAATCACTGTACCAGAAATTTTGCGCCCCTTATGCGGATTTGATTCTATTAGTAGATGAGTACCTAATCAACGATTATAAAAGTCTCAGTATAGGAGTTCGTAAATGAAAAAACGTGTTAATTTTGCACAGCCCATGTTTATTATGATACTTGTTATTACAATAGTTGTTATTGCAACTGTTTTTAAAGTAACAGCGGTTGTCCTAATGCCTGTAACAATGGCTGTTTTGTTTTCGTGTGTATTTGAACCCCTTATCATCTTTTTAAATAAAAAGTTTCATATTCCATGGGCTCTTGGTATTATAATTGTTTTTATTCTTGTAGGAATTGCAATTGCAATTCTTGTTGCCCTTCTTACCTCTAGCATTAGTGCTATAGTTAGCGCAATACCTCGATACGAACAACGATTTGCTAGTATTTATCAAACAGTGTCAGAATGGCTAAAACTTGAGTATAATCCAGATGTAAGTATTTTTACCAATTTATGGCAACAAATAGAAGTACGAGATCAAATACAAAATTTTGCCCTGTCTTTTTCTAATTCTATTATTTCTTTTGTCAAATTACTTGGTTTAATTGCGCTTTTTGCTATTTTCTTTTTATTAGAAATGCGAGATTTACGTGATAAGCTAGAGTATGCATTTGGCACGACTGACAAAGGGCGCTTTACTATTATGCTCACTGCTATTATAGAACAAGTAACGCGCTATCTATCTGTGAAATTTGTTTTATCTGCCGCAACAGGTGTTTTAGTTTTTATTGTACTTAGTTTGTTTGGGCTGGACTTTCCTATTGTGTGGGCTTTTTTAGCATTTATTTTTAATTTTATTCCTACATTTGGTTCAATTATTTCGGTGCTGATAACAAGTTTTTTTGCAATAATTCAGTTTTTCCCTGCTCCTGGTCCTATTATCTTAATTTTTGCTATTATGTCTTTTATTAATTTTGGTATTGGTAACATTCTTGAACCACGTATTATGGGACGCAATTTAGGGCTTTCTCCCTTTGTAATTATTGTCGCATTAACTTTTTGGGGGTGGTTGTGGGGCTTTGCTGGTTTAATCATTGGTGTTCCAATGATGGTTATTTTAAAAATTATTTGTGAAAATGTCGACTTTTTGCAGCCTGTTGCCATTATGCTAGGAACCCAAAAAGCGCCTCAAGAAGAGACAATTACACCTATTGTCACAGATACTAACGGAACCACAAATACTAAAGGAACCACAAATACTAAGAAAGCACCTAAAAGAAAAAAATAACTA
>DASRMY010000224.1:0-4113 GCA_035647695.1 Treponemataceae bacterium
TTGCATAATAGTTACTTTTCCATGGCATTCTAAAAGCTCTGTCATTTTAGCCATTGAAATAAAGCCTTCTGAATTAAAAGAAACAAGCAGAAAACGAGCTTGAACATGTGCTATAAGCTCAGAAAATGCATGTAATGATGTGGTTTTATAATTATATGCTGACCTATTCCAGTCATTAGGAATACCAGATATTTTGCTTATGTTTTTTGGCATGTGTTTATTCGCAATTATATTTAGCATAAAATAATTTGAGCCATATGGGTGTTGATTATATGGTGGATCCAAATATGCAATATCTACCAAGGGAATATTTTTTACAATAGAATTAGCATCTCCCTGTACTATATGTACTGGACAATCAAAATTACTAAAAACTGGAAAAGGTATAGAAATATTTCCTCTAATTCTTGTTAGAGCGTCCCGATTTTTTCCACCAAATTCACCAATGCCAGTATCTTTGTTTTTATAAAAACCTTTAAAAACACCAGCAGTATTAGCATGAATAGAAGCTTGAGACAAAAGCGGTGCCAAAAAAAAGGGTTGTGCCTCAATTGGTATTTTAGATATATAAGCACGTGAAGTGTCAATATAAGAAGCATTGTGAGTTGTATAAAAAACTCGTTCGTCTTTTTGTATGTTTTTATCATCTTTAGGTGCATAAAGCTTACTAATAATTCCTTTTTTCCAGCTATTATTATTTTCAGCATCTGTAGTATGTTTAACCAAATCTGTATATGTAGATTGCAAATATCCTATATCTCGATCTTCACTATTTGACAAATAACATTTATTAATAATTTTTGCATAATCCTCTAAATCATTTGTATACAACTCTTGGGCATATTGTCGAAAATAACGAGAAACTATTCCTGAGCCTGAAAACACATCAAAAAAAATCAATTTTTCTTTTTCAAGTTTTTCTTTTACAAAATGAACAGCTTCACCTATAAAGCTCAACAAAGCTCTTTTATTACCAATATATGTTATAAGTTGTTTTTCCAAATAGTCATTACTTTCTGTTTGAAGAGCATGGTTAGTATGTGTTTTTGAATTAACGGTTTGTGTTTTCATATATATTATTAGTAATTGTAATCATATACATTATAACCGTAAAATGCTTGAATGTAAGTGAGTAATTGCAATAGCAAGTGCATCTGCAGCATGATCTGGTTTAGGAACATTAGTTAGCCCCAAAAGCAGCTTTATTGCATTTTGAACTATTTTTTTATCAGCACTAATACTTCCGCTTACTGCTTGTTTAACTTGATTTGGAGTATATTCACCAAATATAATATTATTTTGAATTAAACAAAGTGAAATAACACCTCGTGCCTCAGCTACGCCCATTGCACTACTAACATTTTTTGCAAAATACAGTGTTTCTATACTTCCTTCTGTCGGCTTAAATTCTTTTATAAGAGCTAAAAGTCGATTATAAATAACAAGCAATCTTTGAGCATGGAGTTCGTTAGCCTTTGTCTCGATAGAACCATAGCAAATTATTTTATACCTATTGTTTTGATAATCAACAATGCCAAATCCTGTCGAGGCTAAGCCAGGATCAATTCCTAAAACGCGCCTTGTCTTGCACGGTTGCTTTTGGCGAGAATTAGTAAAAGAACCCGGCAGTGTTTTGAACGTTTTTGTCATGAACAAAAACTTAGCATAAACAATTTTAAAAAAAGGTTCGCTATTTTAGCCTTCAAAATCATCGGGATAATCTGCATTCGTATATACATTTTGGACATCATCATTTTCTTCTAGTTTATCTACAAGTTTTTGTACTTTTTCTGCTGTTTCTCTATCAATATCAGTATATAAATCAGGAACCATATCTACAGATGCAGAAAGCGAAACAAAACCTTGTTCATTCAACACATCTACAATATCATTAAAATCTGAAGGATCAGTTGTAACAGTAATAATTCCTTCTTCACTAACGATGTCTTCTGCCCCAGCTTCTAATGCAACATCCATCACCTCATCTTCGGATACAACATCTGCATCATAAACTATTTGACCAAGGCGTTTAAACATATATGCAACAGACCCTGTAGCTCCAAGATTCCCACCTGATTTGTTAAAAAGATTGCGTATTTCTGCAGATGTTCGGTTATTATTATCTGTTAATACCTCTACAAGAATAGCGATACCACCTGCCCCATACCCTTCATATAATTTTTCTTCATAAACAACTGAACCTAAATCACCTGTACCTTTTTTTATGGCTCGCGTTATATTATCTTTAGGCATGTTTGCACCGCGCGCTTTAGTAATTGCGGTACGAAGACGAGGATTAGAATCAGGATCTCCTCCACCCATTTTAGCTGCAATTGAAATTTCTTTAATAAATTTTGTAAACATGCGGCCGCGCCTTGCATCAGCAGCGCCTTTAGCATGTTTTATAGTTGCCCATTTACTATGTCCTGACATCGGAACTCCTTATGATTGCCTACATTGGCAGTATGAATAGTATATTATATTATGTTGATACATATTATCATAATGGTTACAATAAGGTCAATGTATAATATAAAACATGCTTTTGAGCCTGCACTTATCATAGCTGAAATAGGTACTGCTCATGATGGATCATTCGATAAAGCAAAAAAACTTGTAAACGCAGCTATAGAGGCTGGAGCAGATTGTATAAAATTCCAGTGGGTATATGCTGATGAAATTCTTCATCCTAACACGGGTTTTGTAACCCTCCCGTCTGGAAACATTAGTCTATACAATCGTTTTAAAGAACTTGAAGTAGAGCCTGTTTTTTTTTACAAAATTAAAGAGTATATTCATTCTAAACAAAAGCTCTTTTGTTGCTCTCCGTTTGGTATTAAAAGTTTAAGAGAACTATTTGCCCTTAAACCAGATTATATAAAAATAGCATCTCCTGAATTAAATCATTATCCATTACTAAAAGAACTTGTACGACTAGAACTTTCAACACAAGAACGAATCCCGGTCATTATTTCCTCAGGAGTTTCGACACTTTCTGATATTAAAAAAACTTTGCAGATTTTAAATCCTATAATACAACACAATACAAATTCCTTAAGCCTCTTACATTGTATAACAAGCTATCCTGCACCTGAAATAGAATATAATTTGTCCCTAATACCTGCCCTGAAAAAACAATTTAACATTCCTATTGGAGTCAGTGATCATTCGCTAGATCCTTATTTAATCCCAGTACTTAGCATTGCATGTGGAGCACACATTATAGAAAAACATATCACACTAAGCAATGAGGACACTGGGTTAGATGATCCTGTTGCTCTAAACAAAAAAAACTTTAAAAAAATGGTAACTGCAGTTCGTCGAGCTGAAATCATTGAACGTGAAGCTTTGTTTTCAGATTGTTTTGATAGGTTTGGAAAAGAAACAGTCGAGAAAATTATTGGAAATGGCAAAAAGAAATTAGCAAAATCAGAAAAGGCACATTATGGACGAACCAATAGATCAATTCATGTGATGAATAATATGAAGGCAGGTTCTGTTATTACGAAAAATGATATAGCAGTCTTACGTACAGAAAAAAATTTAAAACCGGGCATGAGTCCTGAATATTTTGAAAGTCTTTTTGGGAACATATTAAACAAAGACATTTCTGCTGGGCAAGGCCTACTATTAGACGACATATTTGAAAAACAAACTAAAGAAGAGTCCTGAAAACCACCGTGAAATAGCATAAAAGGTTTTTATTCTATTTCTGAAATCATATAACGGCAAAAGGTGGATATTCTATTTATAAATGAGACTTCTGCTTTTTTTCCAAAAATAGGAATATTAGGAGCCAAAATACCTCCGGTTCCATAAATAATCCAATTATCTTCATATAAAAAAGCATAAACAGTACACAGCATGTTCCCAGGTGGAATTATCGGTATTCGCAAAACCCGTAATTTTTGAGGGTTTGTAAAAAAAAATACTAATTCATTATCAAATTGCTTACTTATTACATCAGCATCAAATGCACCAAAGGGATCCATCTTTAAATTAATATCTAAGGAAAAACCATTGTCAATTTCTTTTTTATTGACAATATGAGCATCATTAAAAAGAATTTCCCACCGTTGCTTGCTTTCCGAAAAATACGGTATATGATTATAT
>DASRMY010000225.1:0-3488 GCA_035647695.1 Treponemataceae bacterium
CTTAGCCTATGCCGTTCTTGGTTGTTCTGGCCTTGCGCGAGTAGATTTTTTTATTGATAAAGATGATGGCAGCGTTTATTTAAACGAAATTAACACTATGCCTGGTTTTACTTCTATAAGTATGTTTCCAAAACTTTGTGAAGATGCTGGGCTAAAGTATTCAGACTTAATTGAACTTATTTTACACATGGGTATTGAACGATACTCATTTCGCAAAGAACTTCAGACAAGTCGTTAAAGGATGTCCATGAGTACAGAAGAGTTTAAGCATGATTACGGCATAGAGCGTGTTTTTTCAAGTATCTCAGATATAGCAGGCAAAAAAATTACTATAATGGGCCTTGGTTTACATGGCGGAGGAGAGGCTGTAGCTCGCTTTTTAGCAAAACATGGGGCAAAGCTAACGATAACAGACTTACAAACTGAAAAAAAGCTAAAACCTACGTTACAAAACTTGAAAAAATCTAAAGATATAGATTTTAATACCATAGACTTTGTTTTAGGAAAACACGTTATAGAAGATTTTGAAAACGCTGATTGTGTTATAAAAAACCCAGGTGTAAAATATGATTCAAATATATATTTAGCTGCAGCCAAATATATAGAAACAGATTTATCGCTTTTTTTGCAATTTTGTAATTCACCCATTATTGCTATTTCTGGTAGCAAGGGAAAAAGCAGCACGGCAAGTGCTATTCACTACGGGTTATGTAAAGCAGGATTTGATGCAAAACTAGGTGGCAATATAACTGTTAGCCCCCTGTCCTTTATAGATGAGTGCACTGAAAGAACACCCGTTGTTATTGAATTTTCAAGTTGGCAATTAGCAGACCTTAGAGGGCGACATATACTAAAACCACGCATTGGATTACTGACGCCAATTGTACCCGACCATCAAAACTGGTACAGGGCTATGGAGCCCTATGTAGATGATAAAAAACTCATCTACGCAAACCAAAGTGGTGACGATGTTCTTATTTGTGGCTCAAGCTCTAAATGGGATGATATTTTTGCCGCTGAAGCTCCCGCACATTTAATTAGATATCCATCACACTCTACTGCACAATGGGTAGAAAACATTTCTGTTCCAGGAGAACATCAAAAACAAAATATTTATAACGCCTATCTTGTGCTCGGACAAATGGGAGTAAAAGATGAAGATGCTATTAAAATTATGCAAGCGTATCCTGGTATTGAACACCGCCTTGAATTTTTTTATTCTTGGAATAATCTAAAGTTTTACAACGATACAACGGCTACAGTTCCTGAAGCTGCAGCTGCGGCTGCACAATCGTTTAAAGAACCTGTACACTTTATTTGTGGTGGAACTGACAAAGACTTAGATTTTAATGTTTTAGCCCAAACCTTGGCAGCGCACACTAAAAAAAAGACTAAAAGCATTGGTAGTATTAGACTTTTAGCAGGAACAGGCACTACCAAACTTATTAAACTTTTAAAACGAAAAAAAGTGCGTTACAGAGGCCCTTTTGACGATTTACAGAGCCTTTTAGAAGATTTAAGAGGGTGTTTTGCCAACCAATCTGGCGTACACGAGCAAACAAACACAGTGGTGGTTTTTTCACCAGGTGCTACATCTTTTGGTATGTTTAAAAATGAATTTGATAGAGGCTTTCAATTTAAACAGCATGTTAGGTCAATTTTTAACTAAGTGTAAAAAGGTGACATTTTACGTAATTGATCAATAATCACTGGTACTTTTCTAACTACAAAGTCAATTTCTTTTTCCGTAGTAAACATACCTATACTAAAGCGTATTGAACTATGCGCAAGTGCAGGATCTAGCCCTATTGCTACAAGCACATGAGAAGCATCTAAACTTGCAGAAGCACAGGCAGAACCTGTAGAGACACTAATACCAAGTAAATCAAGATGAAGTAAAATGGACTCACCTTCCGCACCCGGAAACGAAACATTTAAGGTATTTGGCAATTCTCGTAAAGCCGGCGATGCATTGTTTTTTTTATTTAGCTGGTTTAAACTGGTAGATAAGGGGCCATTAATTGTACTATTTGGAATTGCCTTTAGAAGCCCATTAGCAAGTCGATTACGTAATTTTTTTATTGTATCACTATTTGCTTTTACGTTTAATAACGCCTCTTCGGCTGCAACTCCAAAAGCCACAATGCCTACAACATTATACGTACCTGCCCTTAGATTAAACTCTTGTTCACCCCCACAAAGCAGCGGCTGTATTGGTGACTTTTCTTTTATATAGAGAGCTCCAACTCCCTTCGGTCCATATATTTTATGAGCTGAAAAAGAAGCATAATCAATCCCCATTTCTTTTGCGTTAAATGGAATTTTACCAACTGCTTGTACTGCATCTGTATGAAAAAGCGCCCCTGCCGCATGAGCTTTTTGACAAAGATTTTTAATATTCATAATTGTGCCTATTTCGTTATTAGCTGTCATAATAGAAACTAAAAGCGGCTTTTTATTCATTGCCGTTTCATATGATTCAATATTTACAAAGCCTTCTGAGGTAACTGGCAGATATTCGCATTCAAAGCCAAAACTTTTAAGGCGCTTTACAGATTGAATAACAGCAGGATGCTCAATTTTTGTAGTCACAATAAGATTTCGATTACGTTTTTTGCCTTCGAAAATCATAGTATTAAAAATAGTATTTGTAGATTCTGTTCCACTTGCTGTAAATACTATTTCTTTGGGTTGGTGTGCCCCGACTAGAGAGGCAACTTGTTTGCGAGCCTTTTCTATTTTTTTAGCACCGAGCCGGCCACCTTCATACAAAGAACTTGCATTTGTATAAAAATTAAGTTCTTTTATATACACTTCTTGTACCTTTGGCAAAAGTGGCGTTGTCGAATTATAGTCCATATATATGCGTTGCATAATTATTGAATAATCCCTCCCCCAAGCAGTAGTCCATCACAATAGACTACTGCAGACTGACCTGGAGCAACAGCTCGTACATTTTCATCAAAATCTATTTTATATGAATAGGGAAAACCAGTTTTATCGTATAGGGGACTTATAAGAGCAAACGTTGGTTTTGAAGCAAAACGTATTTTTACAAAGGCCTTAAATGGTATAGACGGGGCATAATTACCAGCCCACACACAGTCTTTTATTAGTATTGATTTTTGCAAAAGATCATCATTCGTACCAAGAACAACAATGTTTTTTTTAGCATCGATTGATTGGACATAGACAGGACGATTCATAGCAATACCAAGACCTTTTCGCTGTCCAACTGTATAATGTTCTATCCCCCTATGTTTGCCAATTTTTTTGCCAGTACCAAATTCTAAGACGTCTCCAGTAACAGATGGTTTATCTGCAAAAAGTATGTCAAAGTATTCGTTGGGTATAAAATCTTGGCTTTCGGTTCTATCAGCACTTAGTAGTTTATGATTTTTAGCGGATGCAATAACTTCCTGTTTTGTCATTTGAGCAAGTGGAAACCTTGTTTTTTCTAAAAACTGAGACAAAACTCTGTATAAAAA
>DASRMY010000226.1:0-10260 GCA_035647695.1 Treponemataceae bacterium
GAAGGGGACAATTCATGGACAGTGAAACAACAGCCCATACGATAAGGCGTTGGTATAGTTTTAAACTAAAAGTAATTTTTGAAGGCATTTGTATTGGCATTTTGACTGGGCTTTTAATAGTTGCATATCGACTTGCCCTTGAAAAAGCATTTATTTTTTTGACTTTTATGTACCAGAAAGTTTCCGAAAAACCTCTTGCACTACTACCCTGGATCATAGCCTTAATTGTTATAGGTATAATAATTAGCTTTTTAGTTAAGTGGGCCCCCCTTATTAGTGGAAGTGGTATTCCACAGGTAGAAGGGTTTTTATCTGGTAAGTTAGATATGTGTTGGTGGAAGGTTCTCATTGCCAAATTTGCAGGCGGAGTGTTGTCAATTGGTTCTGGTCTTTCTCTTGGAAGAGAGGGCCCCTCAGTTCAACTTGGTGCAACTGTCGGTCTTGGTTTTAGCAGGACTTTTAAGCGATCGCATATAGAAGAAAGTTATTTAGTAACGGCGGGAGCAAGCGCTGGTTTGGCTGCAGCTTTTAATGCTCCTTTAGCAGGTGTTCTTTTTTCTTTAGAAGAAGTACATAAAAACTTTTCGCCCCTTGTTTTATTAACAGCTCTTTCATCAGCTCTTACTTCGAGTTATGTTGCTGGTGAATTTTTTGGATTAGGGCCAATTTTTACTTTTTCGGGCTTAGAACATTTACCCTTAAATCACTATGCGCTGGTAATATTGCTAGGTCTTTTTCTGGGTGTTTGTGGAGTTGTTTTTAATGCTGGTCTTTTAAAATCACAAACTCTTTATGCCCATCTAAAATGGATACCGTCTCATTTTAGGGTTTTTATACCTCTTTCTTTCTCGTTAGGGTTAGGATTTATTCTTCCACAACTGCTTGGCGGTGGCCATGAGCTTATTGTCGAAGTTGTGTCATTCCCATTAAGCTTGGGCTTTTTAACTCTTTTATTAGTCGGTAAATTTGTTTTTACTATGATTTGTTATGGCTCAGGCGCCCCCGGAGGAATTTTTTTACCGTTGTTGTCAATTGGCGCTGTAATTGGTACTCTTTGGGGTACAGCTTTATCAACGTTTTTTGGAATAGATCCTTCTTTTACACTAAATTTTATAGTTTTAGCCATGGCAGGCTTTTTTACAGCGATTGTTCGTGCTCCTATAACCGGGATTATTTTAATATCTGAAATGACAGGTTCCTTTGAACACTTTCTTTCTCTTGCGGTAGTTTGTATAGTTGCATATATAGTTGCAGATTTGCTTGGCTCAAAACCTGTATATGATTCTCTTTTAGAACGCTTATTAAAATCGTATGGAGAACGCAAAAAAAACAAAAATGATTCTAGAAAAACAATATTAGAGTTTGTTGTTCAATCTGGATCAAAGCTCGATGGGGCGTATGTTAGAGATATATCATGGCCATCTTTATGCTTGCTTGTTTCGCTAAGACGAGGACAAAATGAGATATTGCCCAAAGGAAACACAAAGATTAGAGCGGGCGATTATCTTGTAATATTAACAGATGCCTCAGAAGTCTCAACAGTTCATGAGTATATTATCCCTATGATCGACACTCCTATACGAGGCTAGTTGTGTATTGTTCTATAAATAAATATAATCTAGCTGGTATTTTTCATTTAAATATTAAAATTAACGCTCGGTATCTTTACAGCAAAAGCATTCGAGTGATCTAATAATAATGGGCTTAAAAAAAGAGGTTTCGAATGTTTGATTTTATTACAAAAACCCGTATTGTGTTTATCATATCATTAATAGGTTCTTTGCTTCTAACAATTTTGGGAGTGTATTTACCTTTGTCAAAAGAAATAGAACATAATTTTATTGAACACTTTAATGTTTTAGCATGTACAAGGGTTGGCTCATTTAACCGAACTGTAGAAAAAAACATACAAGCAACACGAGCTCTTTCAAGTCGTTCGATGATACGAGAGAAAATTCTTGAATATCAGGAAGAAAAAATTGCTTTTAGTGAGTTGAGTAATTTTACAAGAGATAAATACTTAGATGGTGTGAATGTTATAGAGAACATTGCGTATGCGAAGCGAGTTGTTGCAGATAAAACTATTGTAGAATTTATAATAATGGATAATGCACAGAGTATTCGTGATTTTAAACCTACTGAAGAGCTCTACTATTTTTTTAAGAAAGGGATTGAATATCCTTCTATGCATGTTATTTCTCCAGTTATTGAAAGTGGTGTAGTTATTGCCCATGACATAGCAGGTTTTTGTTTAAAAGAAAAAATAGACCAGCTAAACAATGCGACAAATATGATATTAGAATTATCGTTACAGTCAATAAACAAAAATAAAATACATGGATTTGACAATATGTATGAAGATAAAACTAATCTCTATTATATAGAATCTGTTGCTGATACATGTAGTGCTGTAGTGCATCAGGCAAAGGCAGATGTTTTTAAACATAAGAACAAATTAACGAGCAAGAGTGCATTGTTTATTATTGTTTTTTATGCTCTTTTGCTCGCGCTGTTTTATATATTTCTTGTTCATTCTGCAAAAAAACAAATAAATGACCTGTCTGCCTCCCGAGATAATTATAAAAAACATGCAGATAAGGATATACTAACAGGGGCCTATTCCCGTTTGTTTTTACAAAATTTTATTCACAGGTATCCTCATGAAAAAGGCATACTCATTGTAATAGACTTAGATAATTTTAAAGGTATTAATGATACTCATGGTCATGCTATTGGAGATGAAGTGTTAAAAACACTTGTGTCTGTAATTAAAAAAACAATTAGAGATGATGATTTAGTTATACGGTATGGTGGTGATGAGTTTTTAATTATTTTACGTGGAGATGAAGCAAGTCAAAAAAAATTGCTTGCTGAAAAAATTATACAACGCATAAAAAAAGAGATTGTAGCACAAAGCAATAATACAATAAACTTTGATTTTTCATATGGGATAACTTGTTTTGAATCTATGGACACTATTATGCAATACATTCAAGAAGCAGACGTAAAAATGTATATGAATAAAAGAGAAAAAAAATAAACGGGTACACTTCTCTTTACGAAGAGTTTCTGGCAATATCAGTTTAATGATGTTATACTGTATTTGGTATGAAAAATTCTACAAGAACATTTGAAAGAATTCCCTGTGAATTACGTGTTCGGTATGAATTTGTCAAATGGAATGTTAATAATTGCACTCAGGTTAAAAGTGAAAATGTAGCGCACTGTATTGATATTAGCGTTGCTGGTGTTGGTCTTAGTACTCCCATTCCTTTGACAAGGCGTTTGGCTGCGCAGTTGCTAAAGGGTGTAAAAAAAATTAGACTGTCGTTGATTTTACCAGACTGTGATCAACCCGAAGTTTTTTTTGCAAGATTGGTTTGGTCTGCTAATAGCGATATATTACCTAAAAACCGATGTGGTTTTAAGTTTATAGATATTAGTGAAAAACAATTCAAACGCCTACAAGAATGTATTAACAAATCTTTGTTTATACAAAAAACAATGCAATAAAGATACAAAAAACAAGCATTGTGTATACAACGTTTGGGAGGAGTACATTAAGCATTGTGTTTGATGTAAAACAGGTATGAGGCAAAAAGAATTGTTAATAGTTACAGGGGCTACTGGCGGCTTTGGTAAAGCAATTGCATTGTTTTTTGCACGCTTACGACTAAAAGATACAAATGTGCATCCAGTTTTATGTTGTAGAAATAAAAAAAAAGCAGAAAAACTAAAACAAGAGATTGAACTAGTTGGACTTGATTCGACAGATTATACTGTTTTATTGTCAGATCTTTCACAATGTGCAGGTATCGATATTTTAATAGCACACATAAAAGCTTTAGGACTACCAATCCGTGCTTTAGTTAATAATGCAGGGGCAATGTTTAAAAGCTATCAGACCAATGTAGATGAGATAGAAATGAATATGGCAGTTAATTTTTATGGACCTGCAAAGTTGGCCGAAGCTCTTGCTCAACTTGTTGTGCCGGGTGGTTCAATTATTAATGTCGTTTCGTTATCTCGAAAGTTTGTAAATATAGATTCAGATTTTTTAAGAGCATCCCCAAAATCATATTCGAGGGTAAATAATTATGCTAAATCAAAATTAGCCCTCACTGTTTTTACAAAAGATATGGCAGAGCGCTATCCTGATCTTTATATTAATGCGGTTGATCCAGGAATTATGAATACAAATATGATTAAAATGGGCAAGTGGTTCGACTTTCTTACAGATTTTTTATTTAGACCTTTTACCTACGAACCTAGCCAATCCCTAGAGGCCATAGAAGCAGCAGTACAGAAAAAAATAAGTGGATATGTTTTTACTAGAAAAAAATATTTTCCTGTAGAAAAGAATATTGCACAACACCCATTAAAGGAGCTCATTCATACTACAATTTGTAATGATGCAAAATAAATAAATTCAGTTTTTATTCAGCAAAAAGCGTTATTTTAAACGAGTTTCTATAAGTTTTAGTATGTCAGCACGGCCTTTTTTAGAAACAGCTGAAGTAGGGTATATTAATTCTGGTATGCGTTGTAAGTATGAGGCCATAGAATGAATAGCAGGTGATGTTTTATTATTGCTCAACTTGTCGGCTTTTGTTGCAACAACGATCACTTCAATATCGAAGTTTTCAAAATACAGTATTGTATCTTTTTCAACATTTGTGGGAGGGCGACGCAAATCCATTAAAAAAAAGATAGTTTTAAGCTCAGGGCGTTGCGTTGCATATTCATAGAGCATATAGTCAAAGGCTTTGTTTTCTTCTTTAGAACGTTGTGCATAACCATATCCAGGCAGGTCAGTTAAAACAAAAGAATCGTTTATTAAAAAAAAATTTATTAGACGTGTCATCCCTGGGCGTGAGCCTGTTTTGACTAAGTTTTTTCTATTAACAAGCATATTTATGAGCGAAGATTTACCTGCGTTTGAGCGCCCAAAAAAAGCAAATTCTGGTTTGTTTGTTTGAGGATAGTGGCTTTGCGTTGCGGCGCTTTTTATGAAGTCGGCTTTTTGTATTTGCAATATTATGTGCTCCTTACTCTAGCAACCTGAATCTAACAATAAGTAATACTCAACTAGGTATTTTGATTGGCTAAAAGGTTCTAAAGGCTTGCATTATAGTATATTCTGATTCAAGTTTTTTTTCAATGCATCATCTAGTGTTGCAGAAAAAGAGCTAGGGTTAGATAAGTAAAAAAATGTTTTTCTGATCCTAAAAAAATATAACAAATGTTGAATGTATGCTATAATGAGAGGGTTATATAAGGAGAACTATTATATGGATTTAATCACTACAGAACAATTGCAGGAGCTTATTTCAAACCGTTCCGAATGGAGTATCTCAGTTTTCATGTCAACTCATCGAGCTGGACAAGAAACAGAGCAAAATCCAATCCGTCTGAAAAACTTATTGACAGAAGTGGAAGAACGGCTACTTGCCAACGATATGCGTACACCAGATGTGGCAGAAAAGCTTAAAGAACCCCTGCGTCTGCTCCAAAACAGCGCTTTTTGGCAGCATCAAAGCGACGGGCTTGCACTGTTTTTCACAGATGATGTTTTTCATCTTTTCAGACTTCCAATTGCACTTCCAGAAATGGTCGTTGTCACCGATCGCTTTCATATAAAACCCTTGTTGCCTCTTTTGACCAGCGACGGCAACTTTCATATCCTTGCAATCAGCCAAAACAGAATTCGGCTGTTAGAAGGAACTCAGCACACGGTAGATGAAATTGAACTGGGCGACACACCTGAAACACTTGCCGACTCTCTTCCAGACGGTTGGCCAAGAAAAAAACTCCAGATTCACATAGGCTCACCAACGGGTGGCGGAAACCTGTCAGCTAAAACACAAGGACACGAGGCTGGTAGTGACACCAAGCAACGCCTCAAAAAATGGTTTCGCACAATAGATACAGCCGTAGTAGAACTTTTGGCAGGCACAAAATCTCCACTCGTGCTGGCAGGTGTAGATAGTCTTTTCCCTCTCTACAAAGAAGTAAATACCTACCCCCACCTTATGGATGAAGGAATTCCTGGAAACCCCGATGAGATGAAAGCGCAAGATCTTCACCCAATGGCGTGGCCCATCGTCGAGCCTCTGTTTAACAAAGAACGGGAAGCATGTTTGGCAAAGTACAACAAACTAGCCGGCACTGGACAAACCACGACCGACGTAAGCGAGGCTGTTAAAGCAGCTCACCAGGGGCGAATCGAGGTACTCTTTGTTGCACTTGGCGTGCAAGTATGGGGTCAATTCGATCCAGAAAATGACACGGTTGCTCTGAGTGATACCCAACAAGTCGGCGACGAAGATCTTCTCGATTTTATTGCCACACAAGCCCTAACTAAGGGAGCCACAATCTTTGCCGTTTCACCAGAAAAAGTTCCCGGAAAGGAACTTGTTGCAGCAGTGTTCCGGTATTAAAATACGGTGTATAACTAATAACAACAAGGGGTAGCATTGTGCAAGTAAAAATGGCAGACCTGCCTGGTGTAGGTAAGAAAATATCTTTTCAAACTGCAGAAAAACAGAAAGTTGTGGTTATAACCCATCACTCTGGCAAACGAGATCTCTATTTTTTTAAAGATAACGAAGAAGATGAAGCAGATTATTTTTTAACATTGACATCTGATGAAACTCGGGAGCTGGGTGCCCAGCTTCTCGGAGTTGCCTACCAACCAGTCGATGACGATAGAATGCAGATATTTCAAAAACAGCTTGCCATGGAATGGATCAAGCTTACCCCGGAATCTCCTTTTGTGAATAAACAGATTGCAGAATCCCAAATCCGCACTCACACAGGGGCTTCTGTTATCGCGGTCATGCATGAAGACGACATAACTGTGAGTCCTGATATCACTATGGTGCTCAAAGCTGGGGATACAGTCATGGCAGCTGGAAAAAGCGACCAAATTCAGCGGTTTGACGCCATGGCAAAGGGAAAATCATCGGAAGAAGTTAATTAATGGGAAATATTCAGTTCCCTGTCCTTTTTATTGCCGGGGGCGTTTTCATCCTTTTGTTTGTCGTAGGTTTTATCGGCATGAAAATACGGATTCCTGGAGTAGTACTGTATATTCTATTGGGCATTGGTCTGGGCGGGTTTTTTTCTGGCAACGCTCTACTAAAACTAGGTGGAGAGGTCGGGATAGTCTTGCTGTTTTTCATGCTGGGCATGGAATTTCCAGTGCGCAGACTTGCTGGAATTGCAAAAAAAGTAGCTCCGGCCGGCACCTTGGATGTGTTTTTCAACCTTTTTGTCACCATGGGGATTTGCCTATTATTTGGTTTGGACTTGATCACATCTTTTCTCATAGGCGGTGTGGTATATGCTACGTCTTCGTCCATTACCGCCAAAATTCTTGAAAGTTCAAAACGCATGGCCAACCCGGAGTCCGAATTTCTACTCGGGCTACTGATTTTTGAAGATCTTGTGGCACCTATTACCGTGGCCGTTCTCGTGAGCCTGACCGCAGGGCAGGCCATGAGTGGTGTGGCATTCACTTTGATCATTGTTAAAATCATCGGCTTGATCGTCGGTGCAGTAGTGATCGGGCATCTTATTTTCAGCCGGCTGGGCGAATTTGTAGACCGATATCTGAGCCAGGATGTTTTTATATTGCTGGTCGTTGGCATTGCCCTTTCCTATGGAGGACTCGCCCTGATATTGAACCTCTCCGAGGTTTTAGGCGCATTTTTGGCTGGCATTATTCTCGCGGAAGCTCGGCGAACCGAAGTGCTCGAACACTTAGTTTTACAGGTGAGAGACCTATTTCTGCCCTTGTTCTTTTTTTACTTCGGCACCACTATCGCTTTTGGGGATGGTGTTCCTATGGTACCCTTACTCATCGTTCTGCTGGTTTGGTCTATAGTCGGCAAAATTATTACCGGCTATTACGGAGCCCGGCTCTACGGATTGTCAAAAAAAGTTTCTTTGCGAGCTGGATTGTCATTTACTCAACGAGGCGAGTTTTCCGTAATCATCGCCAGTATGGCCACGTATACCATCAGGGTGCTCTGTGGGATCTTTATTGTATCATCAGCGATGATCGGTCTTTTGCTTTTTGGACTCGCACCCAAAATTACCAAAGCCTTATTTTTCAAAAAAAAATAAGACAGAGAGGTTCTTCCAAATGAAACATCTCAGGTTTTATTACTCTGCATTTATGTTAACCTTGATCGCCTGTTCACATTCACCAGCTCAGCCTCCCCTTCCGGCTAATCCATATGGAACCTTCGCCAAAGGGGCTGACATAAGCTGGCTTCCTCAAATGGAGGCCACTGGGTATATTTTTAGAGACGACCAGGGAAACGTTCAAGACTGTCTGACAATCCTAAAAGATCACGGCATCGAATCGATTCGTCTCAGGGTTTGGGTGAATCCTTCCAGCAACCCCCAAAGCGGCCACAACAGCCCCGAGGAAATGGTCGCCATGGCTAAACGCGTTTCAGAGGCAGGCTTTAGACTTATGGTCGACTTCCATTATAGCGACTCTTGGGCAGATCCTGGCCAACAGGTAAAACCAGCCGCATGGGCATCGCATTCTTTCACCCAGCTCAAAAAAGATGTATACGACCACACCTACTCTGTAATGAAGGCGCTGGAAAAAGAAGGCATACACCCCGAATGGGTTCAGATTGGCAATGAGATAAACCCTGGCATGCTCTTGCCGGACGGCTCTACCTCTAATTATGACAAACTCACCGCTCTGCTCAACTCAGGCTTCGACGCGGTCAAAAAAGTAAGCCCGTCCTCAAAAGTGATAATCCACCTCGCAAGCGGAATTGACAACGCCTTTTGCCGCCATTTCTTTGACAGAATATCTTCTGCAGGTGCTCGCTTCGATGTAATTGGCCTTTCGTACTACCCCTACTGGCTAAAAAGCGATTATACCACCACCATAACCGCCCTTGCGGCAAACCTACACGACCTCGCCTCGCGCTATGAAAAAGAAGTCATCATAGTAGAAGTAGGAGGTCTCGATACCCACGCCCAAAACACAAAAGATACAATCATCGCTGTTATGGACAGAGTAAATGCCGTTCCAGAAGCACGTGGAATTGGCATATTCTACTGGGAACCACAGGGAACAAGAAGTTGGAGCAAGTATGCCTTAAGCGCTTGGGGCAAAGACAGTAGACCAACCATCGCCCTAGACGCCTTTTTATCGAACCCTCAATCACGAGCCTCTATGAATGATCCCGACGGTTCAATTCACACGATTTTTTCAAACTCCCGAGAGCGGTACCTGTCTGCCGACTCTGCAACTGGGGGAAACATAACAGCTTCTTCAGCAACCGTAGCAAGCGATGCGCAGCGGTTCGCAATGTTCGCCAACAACGATGGAACAATCTCGTATAAATCTCTCGCTACAGGAAAATATCTGAGCGCACCCAACACAACAAACGTCCTTTTAGCTAACTCGCCCCACATTGGCCCTGCCCAAAAATTCATTTTAATTGAAAGAGCAGACGGCTTCCAGGCAATACGCTCCAGCGAAATCAACACCACCTGGGACATCAGTGAAGACAGAGCATTACGCTCCCAATGGGATGATGCATCTGGAGGCTGGCAATCTTTTTCAGTCTTTAAAGAAAACTAACTAGAAAACAGCACGCGCACGTAAGCTACTAAACCTCTGTGATTGCTTTTTAGATATGCCATCTGAGTAAGGCATTTTTAAGGCCAAGAACTGAACATGTGCAAATTTACCTCTTGCTAATGATTTATATCATGAAAAATAGATTTATGGGTAAACATGGGGTATAATTTTACTCAGATGCGGCATGTAAAAATAATTTTTAATGTGCTGTAATAATATCATGCTAACATAAAATTTGGAGGAAAAAGAATGAAAAAAAATTGTATTCGCATTATTACAATGGCAGGACTCTTCCTGTTAGCAGCTTGTCCAACCCCAAACGACTCAACACCAACCGCGGTTGCTTTTGAAAGTGCTACTCAAACCGGTGGGTCATCAGGTACAGCTGACTCAACGAGTCTTACACTTACCTTTAGTGTCGACCCAACGACTCTGGCGGCAGATAACATCACTTTATCCGGAGCAACAAAGGGTGCTTTAACCGGCACAGGAACAACAAGAACTCTTGCTATTTCTGATATTACGGTTGCAAATGGTGAAACGGTTTCAGTTGCAATAGCACACCCGACCGGGTTTACTATAAGCGGTTCGCCTAAGACAGCGGTGGTGTATACGGACACTACGATACCACCGACAGCCGT
>DASRMY010000227.1:0-3185 GCA_035647695.1 Treponemataceae bacterium
AAATAATAGTGGTATAACACAATATTTTAATGGAGATTATGAAAATTTTAATGATCAAGGGGGATCAGAAAAAACAGTTAATTTTATTTGTGCTCATGATGGATTTACGCTTGCAGACCTAGTTTCGTACACAGGGGTTGGTAATGCACAAAACGAACAACTATTATGGCCTTTTGGCCCATCTGATGGTGGTAATGGAGATCAAAACACACCAGCAAAAACGGAAAAAGTATGGCGCAGGCAGGCAATTAGAAACTTTGCTACCTTGCAAATGTTTAGTCGTGGTGTGCCAATGATTGTATATGGAGATGAATTTGGGCGAACGCAAAATGGCAATAACAACCCCTATAATATTGACAGTGTTTGTACATGGAATAATTATAATATGATAAATACTGACACGCCACAAACTGCAAGTACAGATTTTTTAGCAGCGGAGTATCATAATAATTTAGGCACGTATTCAAATATAGATAATAAAAATGGTAACTTTGTGTTTTTTCAATACCTTATGAATCTTCGTAAAACAGAGCCTGGGTTAACCCAGCCTGGCTATGATGTACAGATAGATTATAAACATGAAGATGGTACAAGTGAATTAGTTACTGACGCTCGTTGTATTTGGATGAAAATAAACGGTAGCTCTGTTAGTAATGGTAACGATTATTTAGTGTTTAGTAATATGTGGCAAGACGAAGTTGCATTTACAGTGCCTACCGCACATACTGGTAAAAAATGGGTTCGCATTGTAGATACTGCAAAGTGGGCAGAAAGTAATTATAATTGCTGGGACGATGAAAATGCTATAACTATAGAAAATACCTATGGTGTTAACGCATGGTCAATTGTAGTACTAAAGCAGATTATAGAGTAAACAAAAAAACCAACAGCTAGTCTGTTGGTTTTTTTAATCTGCTATAAAAGTCGTCAAGATCTTAGTTTAATACTGAAATTCCTGCACCTTCTAGGGCTGTCTTAATTTGTGCTTCAATGTCTGCAACAGATTCATCATAATTAACAAGTATTTGTGCTTTTTCACAATTTGCAATTGTACTACTAACACCTTCAAGTCCGTTAACAACTTCTTCTGATTTTGTTTTATCTGCTTCTGTTTCAAGTCCTATGACATAAAGTTTCTTTTCCATACAATTAACTCCTTTCTATAGGTATCTTTATTTACACTTTTATTTTGCCAAGTTGTCCACATGCACCACCTATTTTTCTACCTCGTCGAGCGCGTTGTGTTACCGTTATACCAGCTCTTTCTAAAACTTGTATATAATGTGCACATTCATGGCGCGTCGGCTCACGGTAGGGCAGTTGTAAAACGGGATTCCACGGAATAATATTTACGTGAACAGAAAGATCTTTTGCAAACTCAATCATACGCTGTATGTTTTCATTATCTGTGTTTGTATCACCAAGTAATGTTGCTTCAAGTGTGCATCTTTTTCCTGTTTTCTCTATAAAGTAATATATCGCTTTTTTTAGTTCTGGTAAAGGGTTGTTTTTGGTTATTGGCATAAGTATACTACGAAGTGCAGGGTCAGCTGTTGTTAAAGAAATTGCAAGTCTAACGGCAGGTCCATTATCTGCCAAATCATATATACCCTTTATAATGCCACAGGTAGAAATTGTAATTCTTCGTGTGGATATATTACGGCCATCAGGATGTGATAAGATTTGTATGCTTTTACGTATGGCCTCAAGGTTCATCATTGGTTCACCCATGCCCATAAAAACAATATTGTCTAGGATGCCTGCTTTTTCTTCTAAATATCTAAATTGCTCTACTATTTCACCTGCTGTAAGGTTTCTCGCTAACCCCAGTGTGCCCGTTTTACAAAACGAACATTTCATAGCACAACCAGCTTGGCAGCTAACACAGGCAGTTTTTCGATTTTTAGAATCAATTAATAATACTGTCTCTATAAGATACTCATCATGTAGTTTAATTTGTAATTTAATTGTCCCATCTGGGTCAATTAACGTATCGGTAACAATTGAGCTACGTATACAAGATGTGTTTTTTAAAGTAGTACGCAAACTAATCGAAATATTTGTCATTTTATCAAAACTAGTTACATTATCGGATATCCATTTAAATATTTGTTGGCCTCTAAAAGGTTGCCTTAACTGAAGCAATTTAGCTATTTCCTCTGGTAATAATCCTGATAAACAAATTTTATTCATGCATTAATTTTGCAATCTATTAAGCATATCTTTTATTGCTTGACTACGTACTCCTGTTTTTTGAAAGCTTTGTAATATTTCTATTGCTTCAGTTTTATTGTTTGTTTTTACATAGCAATCTGCAAGGTCAATATACAGTCTATAATTTTTTGGGTCAGCTTGTAAGAGTCTTTTTAAGCTTTTTATAGCATCTTCAAAACGGCCTTCACCTTTACTAATAAGTGCTAACCCAAGCACAGCATATACATCATATTCTATATCAAGTGCTTTATTATAATATTCTGAAGCTTTTTCATAATCTCCAGTATTTCGGTAGGCATCACCTGTTCGAGTTAAAATTACTTTGTTATTTGGATCCAATTCTAATATTTTATTCCAATATTCTATTGATCTAAACTGTTGGTTCATACCACGATAACAATCTGCTAAACCAAACAATGCATAAAAGTTTTTATTATCTCTTTTTAGAGCTCGCTCAAAATAACCAATGCCTTTTTCATATGTTTTTAATTTTCTATGACAATTTCCTATTGAGGTCAGCACTCTAATATCTACTGCTTTTTCATTTAGTTCTAGCATACGTGTCCAGTAATAAAGTGCATCACGATATTCTTTAAAATCATAATGTAAATGTCCAAGTCCTATAAGTGCATAAGCATTTTCGTCTTCCATGTCTAAAACTTGTAAGTATAGTTCTTTAGATTTTTTAAAATTTCTAATTTTTCTATACGCATCAGCAACACGTGTAAGTACTGTTATATTTCTGTCATCATGTAAGAGGTATTGTTCCCAAATATCAATTGCTTTATGATATTTGTTAAGGGCCTTATAACAATCAGCTAAGCCAAACAATGCATAGTTGTTTCCATAATGAAAGTTTAAGCATTGTGTATAAAATTGTATAGCTTTTGAATAATTATTTTGTTTTCTTGCAGAATCACCCAAACCTACAAGTGCATAATTATTATTGTCGTCTAAATCTAGAATTTTAT
>DASRMY010000228.1:0-6844 GCA_035647695.1 Treponemataceae bacterium
CATCACGACTTGTTAAGGTTTGATCTAATTCTAACTCACCAATAATATTACGCAACGTTGTTGCTGAAAGATTTTCTATAGCAGACATAGGTCTTTCTACGCCATAGGTATAGAGTTTGGGGTCTGTTATAGCAAAATAAATAACAGAATCAATCATCATTGTAACATTATCTTTTGTAATAACTGGTTGTGGCTGAAAATCAATAACCTTTTCTTTTTTAGAAACCTTTTTTGATATGCGGTCTATAAAAGGTAATTTTAATTTTAAACCATTATCCCATGTTGTAAGATATGTCCCAAGGCGCTCTATGACAAATGCTTGTGACTGGGGCACTATTTTTATATTCGGTACAATGAGAATCAAAAACAATGCAATAATTGCAATAATCAAATAAACCATACTTTTTACTCCTTATATTATTCAGCAGTTTGTGCTGATTCTGTTGGTTGTACTTCGAGAGTGGCGCCAATAATATTTGTGATAACTACATTTGTGTCTTTTCTAAGGCTACTAGAAACATCTTGTACCGTACTATCAGCAGTAGCTAGCCACGGCATTTTGTCAATTATAACTTCCCCTTTTTTTAGGTCGGTAATAGGTTTTGTGACAATTGCAGTTCTGCCTATTAGACTATCTGCATTAGTTTTTACTTTGCCATTTTTAAAATGTTTTAAGGCTGTAGGCCGAGTAAAAATTAAAAGCATGGAAGAAATAATTAAAAATAGCAATAGTTGAAACCCAATCGGGATAGGAAATTTTGAAAAAAATATCATAGCAAGTGAACCTAATGCGAACCAAACAGTTGTTAGTCCCAACGTAGCGGCTTCTATTATAACAAAAAACACTGCAGCAAAAAACCAAGCCCAAGAAAGGTTGTTTAAAATTATTTCCATCATGTGTTAACTATGGCACACAAAGGATGAGCAGTCAATGAATTTTCGAAATGTTTAACGCTATAAATGGCTTGTTATTTGTATAATAAAGGAAATGGTAGGATAGGAGTTATGGAATTACAATCAGATAACAATGCAATTAGACGATCTACTCCCATTGCTACTCCAGAGCAGGTAGGAAAATCTTTAAAAATTGTATAATAGTTTTTATCAATTGCGTGTGGAACAATGGTATTAACGCTGTTTTTTAAGGGGGTTTCTTCATTATAAAAGGCTTTTATTTTCTCAGGGTCTGTTTCTTCTGAATAACAATTGGCAAGTTCAATTCCTCTACAATATAATTCCCAGCGTTCAACGCATTTGTATTGTGAATTTTGTGAGTTTTTAGTTTTTTTTGCTAAACAATTAACAAACGCAGGATAATCCATAAGGACAACAGGTCTGTTTTTAGGAAGAGAGGGTTCGACAAACTGAACAAAGATAAGGTTGTAAAGTTCCTCTAAGGTCCAGCTTTCAAAGGGTGCGCTTTTGCTTTCTGTAATACCGAGTTTACGGGCTTGTTTTGCTGCCATAATAATAGGAGTGTTTGTGAAAAACCACTCAGATATTTTTCCTCCTGCATATTTTTCAAATGCTTTATTAACACTCATACGTAAAAAAGGCGGGCGTAGGTTAGAGAATAAATCTATATGGGTGCTATCTTTTTTATCAGGTTGAACGGGAAGAATTGCTTCAAATAGTTTTTCAGTTATTTTTAAGCTATCAATATAACTAGCTTTTATTGTGTAATATTCTAACATTGTAAATTCTGGATTATGCATTTTGCTGCTGCTTTCAACGTTACGGTAACATTTGGATATTTGAAAACAATTAACCGTATGTTGTGCTATTATCTTTTTTATGTAAATTTCAGGCGATGGAACAAGATACAGGGGTTTTTTTTTACCAGTGTATGGGAATATATAGTTTGTTTTAAATACTTCAAGACAGCTTTCGGGTATTAAATCTGGAGAAAGTGCAGGGGTATCCAGTTCTAAGTATGGTCTTTTTGTTGGTACATCAGAGAGAGGTGTGTCATCTAAAAAAAAATTTCGTAGTTTTTGTATTGTTTGAGCACGAAATTTTAGGCGTTCTATATCCATAGAAGAGATGGTATCCTAAACTGGCATATGAGTGCAAGTATAAGGTATGTTTTTTAAGATTACTAATCGTGCTTGACTGATTGATAAAATTCACGTAACATTTTATGTTATACTTGCCCTATTGTTGTGCTAAGAAATTTGCATAGTTTTACTGATTAAGGAAACAGATAGTGGCAAAATTTTTTTTGGAGACAGTTACTATTAAAGACTTGTTTTGCACAGTTTATGGTTTTCGGTAGGGTTTTATGTACTCTAAGCACTGAAAGCACATGTTTAGATAAAACCATAATCTTAGTGTGATGTTCTTGTCTGTAACATTGTAAAGTATATGAAAAGCTTGGGGAAAATGAAGAAAAATACTGGTGAACGTAAAAAAGCTGGTTTAAAAACGTATATTGCTAAACATTGGAAATTAATAACTATCTTTGTTGCGGCTTTTGCATTATTAGCATTTGTTTCTTTTATAAATGTGGCAACATCTAGGACTATTGTTACTTTTAACATTACAGATTATGAAGTAGGGCAAATATCTGATCGTACTATTACCGCTTCAAAGGCAATACCTGAAGATGAAGAGTTTGCTTTTACCATATACAAGGGTGAAACTATTATAAAAAAAGGGTTTCCCATTTCAGAGTCTGGAATGCAAAAACTTGAAAAAATGGCCACAGCTCCAATGTATATAGACTGGAGAGCTTTTGCCAACTCGCTATTATTTTTTTTGCTTTTGGCAACATTTTCCTTTTTTTTATATTCAAAAAATGTACGAGGACAAGAGACAAAAATAAAAGAACAAATATTTTTATCAATTATGTTTATTATTGTATATGCTATAACAGCTTTTATGGCAAAGATTCCTTTGTTTTCTACCGCTTTTATGTTGCCAGTTATAATTCCTGCTGCTTTTGTAGTTATTCTCATAACAGTTCTTTTTGGCCAAACATCTGCAATTAGCTTTTCAATACTTTTAAGTCTAGGCGTTCTTTATGCAGCTCCGGTGAGTGTTGTTCCTGCAGTTTTTGTTTTAAGTTCTAGTATTGCAGCTGTTCGTATAATGAGAAATATTCGGCACCGTATGGATATGGTGTCTGTTTCGGTTGTTATTGGAGTTTTGGATGCAGCATTCCTTTTTATGTTGCGTATCATTTTTAACGATTTTGAAAACCATGACCTCCTTAGTCTTTTTGGCGTAGCAATAAATGGGTTTCTTTCTGGTATTATTGCACTTGGTTTTTTAACACCACTTGAAACATTATTAAACACACCGTCTGTTTTTCGTCTCATGGACCTTTCAGATTTGAATAACCCAATTATGCGAAAAATGCTATTGGCCGCTCCAGGAACATATAATCATTCACTTCTTGTTGCCCAATTAGCAGAAGCCGCGTGTGATGCAATAGGTGCAAATTCATTGCTTGCCCGTGTTGGTGCTTATTACCATGATATAGGCAAGATGGATCAGCCCGAATACTTTGCAGAAAATCAGCAGGGTCAAAATAAACATGATGATATTAATCCTAAAATGTCTGTTTTAGTCGTGCGTAGTCATGTGAAAAAAGGTGTTGAAAAAGCACATATGATGCATTTACCGCAAGAAGTTATTGATATTATTGATCAACATCATGGAAATAGTCTTATTCAATTTTTTTATCATGCAGCTAAAAAACAAGGAGTTGAAGTTACCCCTGAAGAATATTCATATATGGGTAATCCTCCAACATCGCGAGAAGCGGGAATTGTTATGTTAGCTGATACGGTAGAAGCTGCTTGCCGATCTTTGGAAAATCCATCTGTACAACGTTTAGAAAAATTTATAAGTAAGCTTGTTATGAAAAAATATGAGGACCGACAACTTGATAAATCTGGGTTAACTTTTGCAGATATTGATGAAATTCAAAAGAGTTTTGTTACAATTTTATCTGGATATTATCATTCTCGTGTAAAATATCCTAACCAAACAGATCCTGATGAAGAGGTTCCAACTGTACATGAAAAATAATGTTTTAGTTTCTTTTGAAGAACCAATTATAGGTTGCAGTGCGAAAGCAATACAATCTTTTATTAATGTCATTTTAAAAAAAAGAAACCATTCATCTTGGGAGGTTTCCATTTTATTGTGTTCCGATGCAAACATGCAAAAATGTAACAAAACATATAGGGGTATTGATTCTCCGACTGATGTGCTTTCGTTTGAAACAGGAGATTTTTATATAGATGAAAAAGGAAAAAAATGGTATCTTGCTGGCGATATTGCAATATCGCCAGAATCAATGGTGAGAAATTGTAAAGAATTTGACGTGTCAGTAAACGAAGAATTGAAGCGTCTGCTCATTCATGGTATTCTCCATTTAGAAGGAATGGAACATGCAAATGCTCATGTATCAGCAGATGCGTGTATAGCAGAAGATACTAATGGCAGTAAAACAGATGACAATATGCTTACGACTCAAGAATTATTATTAAAAAAAATGGCAGACTATATATTGATTAAGGAAAAGGAATAAATGAGATTGTTTCACAAGTTTTTTTCAGCTCATAAAGACGAGGAGCCTAACTCTACCAATCCTGCAGGGGCAGGAGAAGAAGGAGAAAAACGTGCAATGCTCGAAGAAAAGCGAGATATGATTCGCGGCATTGAGGAACTAGCAGAAACTTCTGTTAAAGAAGTAATGGTCCCTCGTATAGATGTAGATTTTTTATCTATTTCTACGCCAGAACCTGAATTGCTTGAAAAAATTACTGAAAGTGGCCATTCCCGTTTTCCTGTGTATTCTGATTCTATTGACAATGTTGTTGGTGTTTTGTATGTGAAGGATCTTATTAACACTTTTAGGCTTAAACAACCAATAGATTTAGAAAAAATCATTAGAAAAGGTTTTTTTGTTCCGGAGTCAAAACGGATAGATTCTCTATTGCGTGAGTTTAAGCGACGGCATGTTCATATTGCTATAGCAATTGATGAATATGGCGGAATATCTGGTATTGTTTGTATGGAAGATATTATCGAAGAAATTGTTGGTGATATTCAAGATGAATTTGATCATGAGAGTGAGGATATTCTTGATTTGGGTGGTAATATCTGGCTTTGTGATGCACGGGTTAATCTTGATGACTTAAATGAGCTATCTGAGTTTAAAGGCAATGAATTTCCTACCGATAACTTTGACACACTCGGTGGTTTTGTGTTTGATTTGTTTGGTAAAATTCCAGTTAAGTATGAAAAAGCAAGTTGGAATAATTATGATTTTATTGTGCAAGATATGGAAGGCCACAAAGTTAATCAAATTAAAATAATAAAAAAAACGGGAGAAGTTGAAGAGTGAAAAAAACATATTGTGCTGTTATAATGGCTTTTTTTTCAACCTATTTTTTTTCAATCTCTGCCGTAGAACTTTATAAGGCTGGGCAAGAACATCAAGCGAAAGAAGATTGGTATTCTGCAATTGAATTATATCAAGAAGCTCTTAACGTTAATCCCTCTTATGGAGATGTATGGTTTGCACTCGCAAAATGTAGTTATGCTACAGAACAATATGATTTAGTTTTGACATATCTTAATGCGGCAGATAAATATATGCCTAATAATACTGACATTTTAAATTTACGTGGCTTTGCCTTTATAGGCTTGGGAAAAATAGAAGAAGCAAGAGTTCAGTTTTTGCAAGTACTTGCAGAAAATCCAAATGATATTCAGTCACGTTTTGGGCTTGGTGAACTTGATGTTTTTTTTGGTAAATTTAGCGGAGCGGAGCGTTATTATATAGATGCACTTACAAGACAGGCTCAAAACCGTAAAGCTCTTTTAGCTCTTGCCTTGGTTTCAGATGAGCTTAATAAAACAGATGCAGCCCGTAATTATTTAAAACAAGCACTTGCCTATCATAGTGGAAACGCTGATGTACATTATTATGCAGGCTATATAGCTGCTCGTGATAGTGAAATGAAAAAAGCAGAAGGGTATCTTCGTACTGCAATTTTACTCGATGGCGATTATGATAAAGCATACAGTCTTTTAGCAACTATTTTGTATCAACAAGGGAGATTTCAAGAAGCTATTGATATATGTGATTATCAGATTTCTGTGAATCGTGATAATTCTCTTGCCTGGTATTTGCAGGGATTGTCCTATAGACAAATGAATGAGCCTATTAAAGCCTATAACTCATTGAGCACAGGGCTTAAAATTGCACCTCGAGATGAAGTTATGAGAGCTGCACTTGAAATGATAATAGATGAGTCCATTGCTCTTGAAGATAGGCGTCGTATTTCATTGTCAAAGTATCATGTACAAAAAGGGGAAGAGTATTATAAACATTTTTATGCTGAACAATCCCGTTTTGAGTATTTGGTAGCTTTGCATTTATATCCCGAAAACATAGAAGCTAGACTTGCATATGCTAATATTTTACTACATGAGGGGTATAATGAATCCTATCTTGCCCAACTAGAATTTATAAAATCGATGGGGGCTGCAACACAGAAAATTGATGATAAAATTGAAGCGTGGCAATCAAAGTTGCAAACAACTATACCTAAAAACTGGGGAGTTGATACTCTCTATCTTGATAAAAACAGATGGAATATTCAAATGTTTTATGCCGATACAGTTGAACTTATTCATGCCCAGGCTCAAGAAATTTGTGCACGTCGGCTTGTAAGTTATATGAGATCTATTCCTGAGATAACGCTCACTGCATCGGCGACAACAGGATTTTCAGATGCCTTTCGTAGGGCACGTACTAACAAACAAGATTTTTTTATACTTTTAAAATTTGAAGAAACTGAGCGTGAAATACATATTATAGCAG
>DASRMY010000229.1:0-2590 GCA_035647695.1 Treponemataceae bacterium
ATTTGGTTTAACAGATTCTATGATTATGGGAGTACACACTCCTTTTAATACTGTTTTAGAGACCGAAACGCTACATCTTATAGCAGACATTACCGCTAAAATTGAACAACATCCCTTAGTAGACTCAGTTAGATCTTTAACAAATATGGATTATATAGAATCGGAAAATGATAGCCTTTTAGTGTCTTCTGTTTTGCCCGATTTTAGCCCAAAAGGGATAGAAACATTTATGAGCCGCATTATGGAATGGGAAGAAGTTTATTGGGGGACTTTTATATCTAAAGACTTGCATCTGGCTTCTATAATTATACAACCTTTGCCCAATAATACTGATCAGGAAAATGGCGAAATCTACTCTTTTTTAAGAAAGATTGAACAACAACACTCAACTCCTGCACTTCAATTTCCTATTGCAGGTATGCCAGTTGTAAAAGAAGAAATTAACCGGAGCCTTATGACTGATATTGTTTGGCTCATACCTACTGCAGCTTTAATTATAATGATAATACTGCTTTTCTCTTTTAAATGCTGGGAAGGAGTTGTTTTTCCTTTAGCAAGCTTGGTTACCGCAGGGATTTGGGTTATGGGATTAATAGGCTATTTAAACATAACCTTTACCATGGCAACATTGCTTGTTCCTGTTCTGCTTTTAGTTGTAGGCAGCGCCTATGCAATACATGTCCTCAGTCACTTTTACGAAGCCTTATCAAGGCAACGTGAATGGGTGAGTCCTGAAAAAATAGCAGACATCTTAAAAAAGAGCATAAAAAAAATTAAAATACCTGTTCTTCTTGCAGGTGCTACAACTGCAGGAGGCTTTATTGCACTAGTATTTAGCCCCCTTGGCCCTTTTAAAGCCTTTGGGTTATTGAGTGCGGCTGGAGTGGTTGCATCACAAATAACCTCTTTAATTTTTCTTCCGTTACTTATCAAGATACGGTATCGAAAAGGGTATGCGGTTAAAACGCCACGTGTAGCAAAACATACCACATTAGAAAAAAAGAGTGTTTTTTCGTATTTTGAAAAGATAGTAACAAAAGGTAAAGTGCCGGCTATTGTAATTACCTTTTTACTTTTTGCTCTTACCCTATTCTTTTTACCTCGTATTGAGCCAGGTTCCGATATGCTAGAATTTTTTGTACCAAAAAGCCGAGTGGTACAAGACACCGAATTATTTAACAATACATTAGGTGGAAGCAATACAATTAACTTGATGATACAAGCCCCACAGAAGGGAGAAATATTGACTCCTGAGTTTTTAAAAAACATGGATAATTTTTCATCCTATATAAAAGAAACCAATTCATCTGTATCGCAAGTACAATCGGTACTTCCCAGTTTAAAACGTATTAATCAGCTTATGAACTCTGATAGAATTCCTTATGAAAAAGACGCTGTAATTGAAGAATCGGGCTCCTTTTTTGACACAGGTTTTTTTACATTTGATGAAGAAGTGCTTGTAGAAGAAACAAAAACCATAGCAGCAGAAAAAACAATAGAACGAGAAGAAAACCAAGAAAAAGGAGGCACGGCGTTTTACGAGATTCCTACCAATCCTGCAAAATATGGATTAGACAGCCAAGAAGATTTAACAACGCTTCTTACCCAGTACTTAGTGTTTTATTCAGGAAATTTAAGTATGGTAATTAATGATAGTTTAGAACCAAACAAAACGCTTATTACAATTCAAGTTAACGATATGTCCTATGCTGCACAAAGAAAGCTGAAAAAATCAATAGAATATTTTTGGGATCATCATCTACATCCTAATTGGGAGTATGAACTTGGCGGTGGTGCATCTTTAACCTATGTTCTTTCTCACTTAGTCACGCGCTCTCAATATTTATCTCTTATAGGAGCCATAGTCATTGTTTTAATAATGATTAGCATTATGTTTCGATCATTTATTGCGGGCTTATTTGGAATGATACCTGTTGTTTTTTCACTTGTTTCAATTTTTTTAACCATGTCTTTATCGGGCTTTAAATTAGATATCATTACCTCGCTCTTAGCTTCTTTAGCCATAGGAATTGGGGTAGATTATGCAATTCATTTTATTGATGCGTATACATTTCATCTTAAAAACAGCACAGGCTCGGTACTATCCAATGTCTACCGTACCACAGGAAAAGCCATATTAATAAACGCTCTTTCTGTAGCCTTTGGGTTTTTGAGTCTTACTATTTCTCAATTTATTCCTATAACACAAATGGGAATTCTTTTTTCGGTTGCCATGCTTAGCGCCTGTCTTGCTAGTTTACTAATACTGCCCATGGCTTTAGAGGTATTTAAGCCAGCTTTTATACAAAAAACAACAATGAGCAAGACAATCTCAACTACTAATAAATCTTTAAGTAAAGGAGTTTTTTTATGAAAAAAATAATACTGACAGCGTTAGTATTTTTATCAATGATTTCTCTGTATTCGCTAACAGGAAATGAAATTATCGATAAGGTTTTGGACACCCAAACGGTGAATAGCTCAGCAATGGATATTCAAATGACACTTATTAATAAGTCAGGCGAAAAAAGCCTACGACGGATTCAAACGTTGGTGCTGACAGAAGATGATATAACAAAAACAATAACAC
>DASRMY010000230.1:0-2688 GCA_035647695.1 Treponemataceae bacterium
CATTATGGGATTTTATAGTGGAAAAGATGCTTTTTATAGGACAATAGCTCCTAATTATGATATAATTCGTATTGAAGCTGAACTTATGGTTTTTGACATAAATAAAACGCTTATTACCGAAGTTCAAAATAAATAAGATGTAATGGAGTGATGGTTATGATGCAGATTTATTTTTTGTCTATTGTTCTTAATGCGATTGTTGGTTGTTATTTTGCGTTTGATTTAAAAATGAATAATGACACCGTATTGCCTCATTCTTTTTCCTTTTTAGCACATAAAAACTTTAAATTAATTATTGGTATACTAGCTGTGCTTATAGGTTTTTTAAAACTTCTTAGTGCTGTTGATGTTGTTTTTATAGGCGATCTATTGCCGGCATCTGCAGGACTTTTAGGTGGTTTTGCTATCTTATATGAATATTATACCGATGATTCAGAAAATGAAACAAGAAAGGTAGCGTTTTTTGAAAATATTAATGCATCGTATAAAAAAACTTTAGGCTATGCTTGTCTTGTCATAAGTCTTGTTCATTTTTTATTACCAAATGTACTATTTCTCTAAAGTAAATACAGAGGATACATAATGCACTATTCGGTGGCTGGAATTTTTTATGAAAAGGGGAAAGTTTTAATAGGTAAACGCGTTGAAAAAGGTGATATGGCTGGCCGTTGGGAATTTCCTGGAGGTAAGGTAGATTCTGGGGAACGTTTTGAACAAGCACTTATTCGAGAAATGTTCGAAGAATTTGGTGTAACTATTACAGTTGGCTGCGAAATTGCAAAGGCTACATTTTATCATAATGATGTGGAACGTAAACTACATGCTTTTTGCATAAAAATGCCTACAAACGTTTCTTTCACACTAACAGAACATACTGAAGTAAAATATGCTAGTTTTGATGAAATATTAACTATTCCTTTTGTTGACTCAGATATGCTTATTTTTGAACAGGTTCGAAATGCCTGTGAAAAATAATATTTTTGTATTTTGCATACTAATGTTAGTCTCTTTATCCTCATGCGAAAAAAAACATATTTCTGAGCATGTCGATTTAACTGCAAGTTCAAATTTAGCTGTTTCTGAAAAATGGGCTATAATAAATACTGTCTATGTTGCTTTTCGGACTACATATGATATTGACGCTGAAATAAAAGCTCACGGAAGACTTGGTGATATTTGCTGTATTAGGGCCCATCATATTACCCAAGCAGGTGAAAGCTGGTATCAATTTGATAAAGGATGGTTACCCGCTCCTTTTATAACTATTTTTAACAATAAATTACAAGCAACATGTGCGGCACATAAGATAAAAAAAGATTAAGAATCAGCTGTTCTGTGTTTTAAGATAATATCTGAGGCTCTATCTAGGCTGATATTATCAAATTGTTCACGTGTGTTTAAGTTGCGTAAGGTTAATACATTTTGATCTTTTTGATCTTTTTCTATTAAAATTCCCCACGGAATACTTTTAGCGGTTGTCAATTTAAATTGCTGTTTCATATTACGATTATCTGTATATACTTCAACATTAATATTTTTCATGCGTAATTCTGAAGCAATTTTTTGGTAATAACTTGCTAATTCATTGTCTTTGTTAAAAATTTCAACATCTAAAAAACTACCCTTAGTTTTATACATTCCAAGAGTATCAAGTCCTGCAATAAGCCTATCTAAACCGATGCTAGAACCAACTCCAGATATTTGTTCTTTCATGTATAAGCCAGCTAGGTTATCATATCGTCCACCAGAGCAAATTGAACCAATGCTGGGTAAATCATTTAAAAATGTTTCGCATACAACTCCTGTATAGTAATCGAGACCACGGGTAATTGAAGGGTCTAAGATATAAGTGTCCTGAATATTTGCAGCTACCATCATAGCTCGAATATCTTGTAAACGTTCTACAGCTTTAGCAGCATTATTTACAGGCTTATTTTTATCATATTTAGCACCAGCCATTTCTGCCATAAGTGAGAGCGTGCTTTCAAAGGAATCTTTTCCTGCAATATAGCTAAGAATAAGATCAGATGTAACATTGCTTTGTGTATATTCATATAGTTGATTTTTTACTTCTTGTTTTCCAATTTTTTCAAGCTTGTCTACTGTGCGTAAAATATCTTCGCTTTTATTGCTGAGTTTTTGATTAGCTAAAAAAGCATTAAAAATACCACGATGACTTATTTTTATAGTAATCTTATTGACACCAATGGCTGAAAGAGCATGTTTTATAAGTGACAGTATTTCAAAGTCTGCAGCAGCTGTATCAGATCCTACAGTATCAAAATCGCATTGTACAAATTCACGGTAACGACCAGCTTGTGGCTTTTCGCCCCGCCAAACTTTTGCAATATGATAGCGCTTGAATGGAAAATACAATTCATTTTTATGTTCAGCTATAAATCGTGCAAAGGGTACTGTTAAATCAAAGCGAAGTGCAACATCACGTTTTCCATTGTCTTTAAATCTAAAAACTTGTTTTTCGGTTTCACCATCGCTTTTACGTAACAAAATTTCAGAATACTCTAAAACTGGAGTATCAATTGGTACAAATCCATATGATTGAAAAGAATCAGTTAATTTTTCAATTAATTGTGAACGCCGTATTTCGGTTTGAGGCAAAAAGTCTCTAAAGCCTTTTAAAACTCTGGGTTGTATTAAACTAGACATAAAAGTTATACTATATTCTAA
>DASRMY010000231.1:0-2911 GCA_035647695.1 Treponemataceae bacterium
GGTTAAAATAATACATATATGCAATTTGAAACCGGACTAGTTCCATTAACGAAAAAACTTCTGTAACATCTTCTTCTGTTTCACCAGGAAAGCCCATCATAATATCTGTTGTAAGCGTTATGTTTGGCATTTTTTCTTTCATATAGTTTACAATAGATACATACTTTTCTCGAGTATAACGCCGGTTCATTTTTTTTAAAATTTTGTTAGAACCATGTTGCATCGGTAAATGGACATGTCGGCAAATAACAGGCTCTTGAGCCATAACATCTATGAGTTGTTTTGATATATCTTTTGGATGACTCGACATAAACCGAACCCATTGTATAGATGAATGTGTTTTTCTTATATGCTGGGCTATTATTTTCATAAGTCCTGGAAAATTAATTATGGCTTTATTTGTAAGAGCAGCAGTACTTTGCACATCCATTTCTATAGAACCCAAAGAAACCCCACCCTGAGAAAACCCACTCCAAGACATATTGTTGCTAGCATCCCAATGATATGAATTGACATTTTGTCCAAGCACCGTAATTTCTTTAACATTTTTTACACTGAGCATGTCTATTTCTGCTAAAATTTCTTTTGGACTACGCGAAATCTCACGACCTCTAACATGCGGCACAATACAATAGGTACAAAAATTATTACAACCTTGCATAATGGGAACATAGGCTTTACTCATTCCGTTTTCATACGAAATTGGATCAAAGCAATAGACATCATCCGCTATTAAACAATCAAGTTTTATATTATTTTCTACCGCTTGCACAATAGAAATAAGAGAGCCATGCTTTGAAGTGCCTGCAACATAATCGACAACTTTAAATTGTTTTTTTAAATCATCACCTAAACGCTCTGCCATACAGCCCATTACAACAAGAGTAAAAGAATCACCCCGTTCTTTTCGTAATGCGGTGTATCTGCCCAATCGCCCATGAATGCGACTTTCTGCAGTAGCTCTAACAGAACAAGTGTTTATACAAATTAAATCGGCATCATATTCAGTCGTTGCTTTTATCCAAGATCGTGCCAGGAGCAATTGTTCAAAGGAGGAGCTTTCAGCCTTATTCATCTGGCAACCATAGGTTTCAAAAAAATACTTCATAGTGTGGGTATTATAACAGTAATGTATAAAAAAAGTGAATTAGTATTCGTATTCGGCATACGCATACGCACTGTGATTATGAATGCTTTCAAAATTCTCTGCTTCTATACTAAACCACTTAAAAGGTTTTTCTATTGCAAAGTTTTTTAACCCCAAATAAATCTCTCGCACGAGATCTTCTACAAAGCGCGGATTATCGTACGCTTGTTCTGTTACGAATTTTTCGTCACTGCGTTTTAAGACAGAATACACAGGGGAAGAAGCTGATTTTTCTATCAGGCTTACAATATCCTCAATCCAAAAAAAACTAGAGTATTTTACTTTAACTCTAACAATACCCCGTTGGTTATGAGCCCCATAATTACTAATTGCTTTTGAACAAGGGCAAAGTGTGGTGACAGGGACCTTGACTGTAATAAAAAATGACTGTGGCTGTGTTTTTTCGTTTTCCTCTGCTTGCCAAGCAGCCCCCTCATATGAGCAATGATAACACATCATCCCTTTTTGCAAAGAAACAGGAGCTTTCTTTTCAATAAAAAAAGGGAACCGTACCCGCCCAAAAGCACGTTCGGCTTCAAGATTTACTCGAATTTCTTCGAGCATTGCTAAAAAACGCCGCATACTTAAATCACCACGATATTGATGAAACACCTCAATAAAGCGACTCATATGAGTTCCCTTAAAATGATGAGGTAAATTAACAAATAAATTTGCAGTGCCTATTGTCTCTTGGGTATTATTTTTTTTATCAAGAACTCTAATAGGATATTGCACACCCTTTACACCAACTTTTTGAAGCGGGACTGCTCGTTCATCTTTTTCGTTTTGCATATCTATCATAGAACCACCCCATCCTTTAGAGGCATACATCTAGTAAATTTTTTATAATCGTTTTTTTGCAGCATCTAATGTATTAACCATAAGCATTGCAATGGTCATAGGACCTACACCGCGTGGTACAGGGGTAATAAAAGAAGCCTTTTCTTTTACAGCTTCAAAGTCTACATCACCAACAAGTCTAAAACCATTTTTTTTAGAAGCATCAGGAATACGGTTTACTCCAACATCTATAATAACAGCTCCCTCTTTTACCATATCTGCTGTTACAAAATTAGGTTTTCCAACTGCCGCAATAATGATATCAGATTTTTTACAAATTTCATTTGTGTTTTTGGTTCCCGTATGGCACATAGTCACAGTAGCATTATATTTTTTGCGAGATAAAAGCACAGACATTGGTTTTCCAACAATGTTTGAACGCCCTAAAACACAAACACTCTTACCATTTGTTGTAATGTTTTTGTATTCTAAAAGCTTTAAAATCCCATGCGGCGTGCACGGCAAATAACAATCACGACCAATAAGCATATTCCCAACATTAATAGGAGTAAAACCGTCCACATCTTTTTCTGGTGCTATAGCATCTATAATTTTATTTTCGTCAATATGTTTTGGAAGTGGTAATTGAACTAATAGGCCATGGACATTAGTATCCTCGTTTAAACCTTGAATTAATTTAAGCAAACCCTCTTCTGTTGTACTCTCTGGTAATTGTATTGATTTATCAATCATACCACATTCTTTTAAAGCATTTGCCTTACCTCTAACATACGATACACTAGCTGGGTTTTCACCTACCAAGAGAACTGCAAGACAAGGAGCTATCCCCTTACGTTTTACATCTGTCACTTGTTTTGTAACATCTTCGCGAACACTTTTTGCAATTGCAAATCCGTCAATAATTTCTGCACTCATTGTAACTATATCCTTTAAGTTAGGTTTAAAATATGATACTATAATAAC
>DASRMY010000232.1:0-2707 GCA_035647695.1 Treponemataceae bacterium
TTAATATATTCGTCAATATCAAGATGTTGTTCATGCGTATTAGTAAGAGTGTCAGAAGTATAAAAATGAATTGTGTTTGAAAAAACTGCAGGATTTGGGCTCATTGAAGCGAGATGAATTAATGAATCAGTTTTAAACCCAGTTTCTTCAAGCAATTCACGTTTAGCAGCTGCTTTAGGGTTTTCTCCCTTGTCTACAATACCCCCAGGAAATTCGATACATAGTTCTTTAGATCCATGTCGCCATTGTTCAACCATTAAAAAGCATTCTTTTTTATTTTCTGTTATTTTAGGAATAACAACAACCCAATCTGGGGCATTCATAACGATGTATGTTCCATGATTACCATTGGGCGAAACAGTCGTTTGCTCCATGATTGTCATGACAGATGTTTTTATAAGGTTTTTTTGTTTTTTTATTTTCCAGCTCAAAATAGTGTTTTTTTTCATGGTACATCCTTTGACAAACTGACTTTTTCATCATATTCTAATGTACAGACTAGCATATCAAAAAAATACTGTTAAGAGGTATGCAAAAGGAGGTATGAGATGGCTGTTATTGCAATATCTAGACAAGTTGCAGCTTTTGGTGATGAGATTGCTCGAGTTCTTGTAAATAAGCTCGGATACTCTTTTATTGACAGACACATGATTGAAAATAAAATAATTGAATTAGGATTTCCTGAGGAAAAATTAAAAAAATATGATGAGAAAAAACCAGGTTTTTTTGCATCATTGACAAAAGAAAGAGATGAATATTTTAGTTATTTGCAACTAGCAATTTTAGAAGCAGCTAATCAAGGAAATTGTATTTTAATAGGGCGAGGCGCATATCTTATTCTTGAAAACGTTCCAAATATTGTTTCTGTTCGTTTGGTTTCTCCTCTTGAAATACGCAAAAAAAGAATAATGGCCGAGTTTAATTGGAGTGAAAAACAAGCCTTACAACGCATTGAAGAAAGTGACACTAATAGGGCGGGGTTTCATAAAAGTTTTTTTAATGAAAAATTAGAAAACAGCACACGCTTTTGTATGGTTCTAAATACAGGTTTTATTGATATGGAAAACGCATCCGCTCTTATTGCAGGTGTTTGTAAAAAACTTATTACTCCTGTGCAAGAAAAAAAAGGGAAAAAGAGAATTTTTCAAATGCTTGAAGCACATCGATTGGTTAATACTTTATTGTTTGAATATCAATTGAATATTAATTTTTTGCAAGCAGTAATAGACACTGATAAAGTTGTCTTACAGGGTGTTGCTGATTCTGTTGCACTGTCGGAACAAGCAGTTAAAATTGCTAAAGAGCTAATGCCAGAAAAAAAGATTGTTTCTGTTATTTCGGTTGTGCAAGATTTTAAAGCATATCCATAAGCATGCAAAAAATTACATGAATAGCACTACTGTTGCAGAGTCTTTTTATATACTAGCTCTACTGTTTTTTTCATCTTCCCTTGCATCTCTCGTTGCCTTTGTGGGCAATGTGCTAATGCAGAATAAAATAAAACTCTTTAGAGGTCATCGATTTGTATGGCTTTGTGTTTTTCTAAGTGGGTTTGTTGTAGCTTTAACAATAATGATATGTTTTACACCGTGGCAGCTGTTTTTTATTGATGTTTTTAAGCAAAATGTTTTTTATTATTGCATTCTTTTTTTAACAGTATTTTGTGTAGTCTTGGTTGGTCGTTTTGTATTATTATATGCTTTTGTTTTTTATTTTTTGTATAGTGGTCTTTCATTTTATACTGTTCGCTCAAGCTGTTTAAAAGCTACTCAATCAATTTCTGTTACGGCTTTTGAAGCAAAGGAAGGGATTGTTCATATCTCCTATGCTCAGTTTTCGCCTCGTTTATTATTGCCGTTTAGTAGCATATGGATTACAAAAATAAATGCTCAAGACCTTAGCGGGGGACAGTTTGCAAAAAAAACACGTGTAGGTTTGCGTGGGTGTTTTCCAAATTTTTTATGTAGTAAATCTATTGTAAAAACACTGACTGTAGAAGTGCCTTCTCCTCAGGTACCTCCTGAAAAATGGACGATTGACACGTTTGTTAAAGACTTAAGCATGCAATATAGTCTTAAAAGGTTATTGTAAGGGTTTTGAACTAGTACTGTAAAAATTCATTAAAAAGTTTTTGCATATAATAAATATCTTGTATACCTGCAGTTTCACATATACTATGCATTGCCCAAACAGCAATTCCAAGATCAATGCATTGAATCATGCTCTTTGAAGACACAATAGGCCCTACAGTCGACCCACATGGTAAATCTGAATGAATTATAAATTTTTGTAACGGGATATTGGTTTTTTGTGCTATATTTTTGAAAATTGCCTCAGTTTGTCCAGTTGTTGCATAGTGATTGTTAGCATCTATTTTTATAACTGGTCCTTTATTTATCATACATTTATAAGCTGGGTCAAATTTTTCTGCAAAATTTGGATTCCATGCATGGGCAACATCAGCTGATGCTATTAGCGAAGAGTCTCTAGCTCTAAGTTGATCTTCTCGAGATTGATCTAAGCCAATGGAAATTCTTTCAAGTAAGTATTCTATAAAAGAAGATGCTGCCCCCTCCATGGTTTTGCTACCGGTTTCTTCGCTATCAAAAAACAAACAGATTTTAGTGTTTTTACTGCTTTCTTCTAAAAGAGCCTGTGCTGCTAAAACACAATGAATTTGATTGTCTATACGAGGCGATGATAATAA
>DASRMY010000233.1:0-2589 GCA_035647695.1 Treponemataceae bacterium
ATTTACTGTCGTAATTATAAAATAATCAGTCCAGCTGTTTAAATGAGAAACGTCTATAACAGCAACATCTCCACCTTTAAAATCTTGAACAATTTTTGCTATTTCTAGCGTTTTTTCTTTTTCTGTTTTCATTCTAATTCCTTTATCGGACATAGCGTCCATCAAAATCTTTTCCTAATACCAACGTAAAATCAACCATTGTTTCAACTTCAAACTCATCGTTATCTGGTTTTACATCTTCGGTAACAATAGTTTCACAATGAATAAAACCGCCTAAATTTTTTGCAATTTCCACATCTCCTATATGATTAATAATATACGTTTTTTCATGATCATTTCTATGTGCATTTGTAGTTTTAAGTACATCATAGCCGACACTTTGAAGCAACGCAGCTGTGTTATATGCTAGTCCTTGGACTTGGGTTCCATTTTGTATTTCAAGTACATAAATTCGATTATGCTCAACATTGCCTGTAGAAAGAAGCGTTGCAACTGTTTGTTTGCATACATCTTTTATAAGCTGCCCGTCATAATACGGAAACAAAAGCTTTTCACCATCAACTTCTCTAAGTGAGCCTGTAATAGTTTGCGGAATAAGTCTTTCAGCATCTACATTTGAAATAACATATAAAAGCTTTTTTACGTTTTTTTCTTTTATATTACCTCGCATGTATTGTGCATATTCTGAAAAAACCCCTCTTTCAAATATCTTTGCTTGTTCTCTTCCAAGAGCTGATAAAAAAGCTATTAATACATTTTGCCGTCTATCTTGTTTATCTGCGCCAGAGTCATCGGGTGAATCATATGTTAAATAACTATACATTTTATCCCCATCAAGCAAAACAGAACCAGAGGGAAGTAAATGCCGGTTGTTTTCATCAACTATATCTACAGGATACGGGACAAGAACTCGCAAGCCACCTAATAAATCGTTAAGCATTGAAAAATCATGTATATCAATTTCAATTATAAAAGGGATAGTCATATTCACGATTTTTTCTATTTCTTCTCGAAAAACAGTCGAACCCTTTTCACAATACACATCATTTATACTTGCTGTACGGCCAAGGCTAGAATAAATTGCTCCAGTATTTCCAAGAATGTCAAAAATAGCACCCCTGTTTGATTTTGGATAATATGCAAAAACCATACTAGCCTCTGCTTTCCCATCGTCTTCTAAGACAAAAAGTATTTTAATTAATTGATCATTTTTTAATACTTCTTGAACAGGATCTACTTGCAATGAAAAAAACAAAACAATAGATGTAACTGCAATTACTATAATTATCAATAATAAAAATACTATATTTTTATTTGATTTAACTTTGCTCATCAGTATTCACCTTTTTACATGCAGTTTTTTTGTCCACATTAAGAGACGAAAGAAAATTTTCTGTTAAAAAAGAAACTTCTTTCTTTTTGTTTTTTAAATACTCCATGTTCTCCTGCACAACACATCGTACCATATCATCGAGTTTCAATTCAAATAAATTTCGATAATACGCTTTATTCACTTGTTTTCTTTTAGGCTCAATTTTATCTGCGACATAAACAATTTTAGCAAGTGTACTCATATGAGCCTTTCCAAAAGTATGATATCGTATTGCTTCAATAATTTCAGCATCGTCTACATGAAAAAAACTTTGTACAAGAACTGCCGCTGCTCGCCCATGAAGAAGTTTTAATTTCTTTTTTTCTATCTCTTCCATTGGCAAGCCATCAGTTTGAGCAAATTTGTATATAGTATCAGCATCCATTTCTTTACATAAATCATGCGCAAGACCTGCATAATAGGCTTTTTGGGGATCAGCTCCATACATTTTCGCCAGCTTTTTTGAAAGCTTCGCAACGCGGATAGAATGTTTATACATTTTAGAACTTTGATATTCTATTGCATATTGCCTAAGCTTTTCAATTTTTTGTTTCATTTTTTTCGACATATAATTTTTTAGCCTTAATGTATTCATAAACAGCAGGAGGTACAAAATATCTCCAAGCTTTTTTGTTTTTTATTGCTTTCCTGATATCACTCGATGAAATTGGAAGCACCGCATTTTCTAGTTTTTGATACGTATATTCTTTAAAATTGCCTAATTTATCATGCGTATTAGAATTGGTTGAAATAGCACCACATGCGTTAGTATGAATAATTCGGCGCGCTAATATAATATCGGTTTTTTGTTCCAAAAGCTTGGCACTTTTCCATGTATAAAAGTCTTTTGCCAAATCATCCCCAATAACAAGAGCTATTTTTCCTAAAAGCAATCTATTTGAATGTATGTTCTCCCCGTTATATTTGTTATACAAATACTCGATTGTATCTATAGTATATGATATTCCACCTCTATCTATTTCACATGTTTCTACTTCAAAGGCTGGATTATTTTTAATTGCTAATATGAGCATTTTAAGACGATCTGCATCTGACACCTCATTATTAAATTTTTTATGGGGTGGATAAAAAGCTGGTATAAAAACAACCTTATCATAGCCACATTCTGAAACAACAGCTTCGGCAAGGGCAAGATGGCCATTGTGAATAGGATTAAATGTTCCCCCTAAAATAGCTATTCTCTGTCCCAACTAAAA
>DASRMY010000234.1:0-2499 GCA_035647695.1 Treponemataceae bacterium
GATGTATATCTCTACTATCACGTTATATTTTTAATACCACAAGTATTATACCATTACCGGCTATGATGGGCTCAAAAACTATATATTCTTCTGGTGTTTTACTTGCAACTATTGGATGGACTATTTCTATCGTAGTCTTAGCTATACTGCAAAAAACATCGTGGGGAATTCATATAAGAATTACTGGGCGTGACCCAGAGGTACTTGAAGACAGAGGATTAAACCCACATCATTATAAACATGCATCGTGGTCAATAGCGGCTGCTTTGGCTACAATTGCAGGTTGTATATATGTTTTTAATCTTTCAGCGTTTGTACCAAATATTTCTTCAGGACGTGGATGGGTTGCTCTTACAGCTGTTTTTGTTGGCCGTAAAAAAGGATGGGGAACTATACTAGTGCTCTTGGTTTTTGCTATAACAGACTATATTGCAACTGCAATACAAGGAATAGCGACTGTGCATATTCCACCTACTATTTTTCTTTCAGTACCTTATATTGCAGCCTTAATTCTTTTTGTGTTTCAACCTAAAAAGTCAACAAGGATGTATTAGCTTTTTAGATTATGGAGTGTTACTTCCAGTTTTCAACTTGACGTTTAAAGTAACCTTTAGGGTGATCACATACAGGACATTCTTCGGGAGCTTCTTTGCCCTGATGTATATAGCCACAATTTGCACAAACCCAATAAACTGTATCCCCATCTTTAAAAAGAGTTTTTCCCTTTAAGGTTTCGGCTAGTTCTAGATAACGTGCCTCATGTTCTTTTTCAATTTCTGCTACAGCTCTAAAAAGATACGCAATTCGATCAAAACCTTCTTTTTCGGCTGTTTCTGCAAATCCTTTATACATATCAGTCCATTCATAATGCTCGCCAGCTGCGGCATCTATAAGGTTTTCGGGAGTTTTTGGAATGCTTCCACCATGAAGCTCTTTAAACCAAATCTTCGCATGTTCTTTTTCATTCTGAGCAGTTTCTTCAAAAAAATCGGCTATAAGGTTATACCCTTCTTTTTTTGCTTGTGAAGCATAATAACTGTATTTATTACGAGCTTCACTTTCGCCTGCAAAAGCTGTCATTAAATTTTTTTCTGTTTGAGAACCTTTTAATTCTGCCATCGGTACCACCTCTTATTACTATTATTTTGTGATATTTAAATCACCATGTTACTTAAATATAAGAAAATCAAACCCAAAGGTCAATCATTGGATTTCTGTTTCAAACAAATCCTCTGTTTTAATACCTTCATTGTCTACAGTATCACAATCTTCATCTACGATCTCAACTAGTTCGTGAACATCATCTAGCTCACTATCTGTTTTATTAACCAAATCAGACCCATCCTCAGTTAACTCAACTAAGTGTGCGTTTAAATTTTCTTGATCAAATAAAGAAATTTTTAATTCAGTGGTTTTAAATTCAGATAACATTTGATTTAATTCTTCCATTTTTACAGATGTTTCTCGACTTAAATCATTAACCGATTGCATCTTTGTAACTATACCCTTTGTTCCCGTATCAATTTCTTTTACGCCTTGAACAGCATCTTCAAAAACAACTTGCATCTCGGTCATTTCGCCAAAGACCTCAGCTTGTTTTTCGTCTAGTTTTTTGTATTCGTTGTTAATATTAGAGGCTGATTTTGCAATTTCAGACGTTCTCTTATACACATTTTGCGAACGATTATCTACTAGATGAACATTAGATGCGATTTCCCTCAATGCTTCTAACATATCTTTTACCTTGTCACTAACTTCATCAAAAGCTGACGAGGCTAAATCACTCGCTGTATTAGCATCGACAACTTTTCCTGTAATTGCATTTACGGTAGCTCTAATATGCTTAGCACTATCACTAGATGTTTCTGCAAGTGTTCTAATTTCTTCTGCTACAACACCAAAACCTTTTCCAGCTTCACCTGCATGCGCACTTTCAATTGCCGCATTCATAGACAATATATTAGTTTGGTCTGCTATTGCATCGATAACCGAAACAAGTTCCTGTATTTCTTCAAGACTGGTCGACACTTCATTTAATAAGCCGTTCGTAAGAGATATTTTATCGTCACCTTCTGATACAAACTTTTGAATTTCTTCAGCACTAACTGCTTTTTCATGAGACATTTTACTAATAGTATCTACAGATATAGACATTTTTTCAATTTCATCAGTGTTTTGTTTAATATTTTCAGTTTGTATATTGTTTTCATTTAATAAATTTTCAACCACATTTGACATGTTTTCTAACGAACGTATAGTTTCAGAAACTGCTGTCATAAATTTGGTAAATTGTGTACCGAGTGATTGTATGTTTGCACTAATTTCATTTGTTGCTGTAGCTGTTTCACCTGCAGCCGAATAAATAGAGTCACTTGAAAGCCGTGCAGAAACACCAGCATATTTTACCTGGTTAATAATACCATCAAGACCTTCAACCGTAGCATTAAGATCACTCGCTAAAGCACCTATTTCATCAGAAGAGTTAATATGTATACGTAT
>DASRMY010000235.1:0-2005 GCA_035647695.1 Treponemataceae bacterium
CTAATGATGGTGCTACGGAAGAAGAACTTTCTTTATATGATGAGAAAAGTGGCGATCTATCTAGTTTTAATGCTCTTGATTTGGACGGAAATGAAATTACAGCAGAAATATTTTCAAATTATGATATAACAATGGTTAATATTTGGGCAACATGGTGCGGCCCATGTGTAAATGAAATTCCTGAGTTGGCAAAACTTGTAGATATGATTCCTCCTAATGTGCAATTAGTATCTATATGTACCGATGCTGATACTGCAGTAGATGATGCCCGTGCAATTTTGGAAGCTTCAGGAGCTACTTATCCTGCTATTATACCCAATGAACAAATTTTTAATAGCTTGTTAAAATTTGTTTCTGCAATTCCTACCACAGTTTTTGTGGACAGTTCTGGAAAAATAATAGGGGAACCTGTTGTCGGTGTTCCAGGTGAGGATGTAGCAGCAGCCTATCTGAATATAATCGAAAGATTACTTGAAATATAAACTCGCTTACCCGATAATAAAAGCATGAACAATTCATTAAAAATCTTTTTTGCACTGTGTGTTTTTTTTATTATCTCGCCATTTACTCTCGTAGCAGCTGATACTAAATTGTGCTTTACACAATTTTCTATCGGTACATCTGCTGTTGTATATGGTGATGAAATTGTTAAAGCACAAAACGAATTAATAAAACAAAAAGGGAATCCGTTTCGTTTTGTGTTTAGCACTGATGTTTCTTTAGGATTAATGCTTGATCCACAAGTACGCATTTTAACAGGTGGAACGCTTGCAACTGATTTTTGTTTTCATGGTGATTACTATGCAAATCGTCTTGATTATGGGTTTTTTACCGGGGTACGAATTTATACAGGTTTAGCTGGACTTGTTGCAGGGGTAGATTATGTATGTGGGCGTCGATCTGACTATCTTATGCTTCCAGATGATTCTGGTGCTAAAACGTTTAGAACTTCTTGGGGAAATGGCTTTAGGTTTATAGCTGAATATGATTTTTCAAATGGCCAGGCAGATTATGGGTTGGCTCCAATCGTTACTATGAGCTGGCGTAGAATGCCTCGTGGTGGATATTACGATCATAATTATTCTGTCTGTTTTAAAATAGGCTTGTAAATCCCGTATGAGTTCAAAAGATAGAGTACGTTTACATACGGTAGAACCAGTGTTTTTATGTGCTATTAATGCACGTTATAATCATACAAATATTGCTGTTCGCTCAATTGTTTATTATGTTCGGGAACAATTTTTAAAAAACAACATTACCAATCCTAACTCAGGTACTAATCATAAAGATATCGTACATATAGACTTTGGTGAATGGACTATAAATGAACCTGTTGGAGCAATTTTACGAGGGGTTTTTGAAAAATCTATACACATAAAAAACGATGGGATTGATACTGTGCAAAACAGTAGACCGCTTATACTGTTTTCAGTATATATTTGGAATGTAGATATTGTTTTTAAGGTTATTCGTGAATTAAAAAAAATAATCCCTACTTGTATTTTAGCTGTCGGTGGTCCTGAGGTAAGTTATAGAGTTAATGAGGTGTTTGAAGAACTGCCTGAGCTTGACTTTATAATTTCTGGAGAAGGCGAACATACTGTATTTGAAGTGGTAAAAGAGTGGACAAACCTACATAGTAGCACTAATAAGCACGAATTTTTAGAAACAATAACTAAAATTGCAGGGGTGTATGTTTCTGGATATGATACAACAACGGTCCTTTTTCGACAGCCATTTAAGGATTTGTCAGTGCTCCCTTTTCCCTACCCACAGCTCACTCAAAAAACTGATAAAAATTCTTTAAATGGAGAATATATAGATCCTGATAATAAAATCTTTTATTACGAAAGTTCTCGAGGGTGTCCATTTAATTGTGCATATTGCCTTTCTTCTATAGATAAAACAATGAGGTTTATGCCTTTAGATCGAGTCTTTGCAGATTTGCAACGTTTTCTTGATGCTCATGTAAAATTAGTTAAATTTGTTGATAGAACTTTTAATT